>NZ_KV790822.1:0-13528 GCF_001807735.1 Neisseria sp. HMSC31F04
ACGTGCGGTTTGCTACGTTCAAATTTTTCCTTAGCCATGAGCTAATTCCTTTACATTAAAGATCGATTAAAGAACAGAGGCCGTCTGAAAAATCATTTCAGCCTTTCAGACGACCTATTTTGCCTGATTAGCCTTTACGGGCTTCAGTTACAGCAGCAGCTACGTGGGCAGGAGCTTCAGAATATTTCTTGAACTCCATAGAGTAAGTAGCGCGGCCTTGGGTTGCAGAACGCAGGTCGGTAGAATAACCGAACATTTCTGCCAGAGGTACTTCGGCACGGACTTTTTTACCGCCGATACCGTCATCATCCATACCCAATACAACGCCACGACGACGGTTCAAGTCGCCCATTACGTCACCCATGTATTCTTCAGGGGTTTCCACTTCAACTGCCATGATTGGCTCAAGCAGAGCAGGATTGGCTTTACGCATACCTTCTTTGAAGGCTTGAGAAGCAGCCAATTCGAACGCCAGTTGAGAGGAGTCAACGTCGTGTGAAGAACCGAAGATCAAACGTACGCGTACGTCAACTACTGGGTAACCTGCAACGATACCGTTAGGCAGGGTATCGCGGATACCTTTATCTACAGACGGAATGAATTCGCGAGGAATCACACCACCTTTAATTTCATCGATAAATTCGTAGCCTTCGCCACCTGGTTCCATAGGTTCCATTTTGATCACAACGTGACCGTATTGACCTTTACCACCAGATTGTTTGGCGTGTTTGTATTCAGCTTCGACTTCTTTGCGGATAGTTTCGCGGTAAGCCACTTGAGGCGCACCGATATTTGCTTCCACGCCGAATTCGCGTTTCATGCGGTCAACAATAATTTCCAAGTGCAGCTCACCCATACCGGAAATAATGGTTTGACCGGATTCTTCGTCTGTACGGACACGGAAAGAAGGGTCTTCTTTAGCCAGACGGTTCAGGGCGATACCCATTTTCTCTTGGTCGGCTTTGGTTTTCGGCTCAACGGCAATATGGATTACCGGCTCAGGGAATTCCATGCGTTCCAAGATAATCGGTGCATTTTCTGCGCACAAGGTTTCACCGGTAGTAACGTCTTTCAGACCGATAGCAGCTGCGATATCGCCAGCGCGTACTTCTTCAATTTCAGTACGGTCTGCAGCAGTCATTTGCACTAAACGACCGATACGTTCACGAGTGCCTTTTACAGAGTTCAATACGGTATCACCGGATTTCACCACACCGGAGTAAACACGGATGAAAGTCAGCTGACCAACGTATTTGTCGTTCAACATTTTGAACGCCAATGCAGAGAATTTCTCTTCATCGCTGGCTTGACGGCTGTCGGCTTCTTCAGTGTTAGGATTAACACCTTGAACTGGAGGAATATCGGTAGGAGCTGGCAGCAATTCTACAACTGCGTCCAACATACGTTGAACACCTTTGTTTTTAAATGCAGAACCACACAACATAGGTTGGATTTCGCCTGCCAGAGTACGTTGGCGCAAACCGCCTACGATTTCTTCCTCAGTCAGCTCGTCGCCACCCAAGTATTTATCCATCAATTCTTCGCTGGCTTCTGCTGCAGCTTCAATCATGTTTTGACGCCACTCTTCAGCAGTTTCAACCAACTCGGCAGGAATGTCGCCATAGGTAAAGGTTGTACCTTTGTCAGCTTCGTTCCAGATGATGGATTTCATTTTCAGCAGATCAACAACGCCGCTGAAGCTGTCTTCGGCGCCAACCGGAATTACGATAGGTACAGGGTTTGCGCGCAAACGGGTTTTCATTTGCTCGACAACGCGGAAGAAGTTGGCACCTTGACGGTCCATTTTATTTACAAACGCCAAGCGTGGTACTTGGTATTTGTTAGCTTGACGCCATACGGTTTCAGATTGCGGCTGAACACCACCCACCGCGCAGTAAACCATTACCGCACCGTCCAATACACGCATAGAACGCTCTACCTCTACGGTAAAGTCAACGTGCCCCGGGGTATCGATGATGTTGAAGCGGTGTTCTGGGAATTGTTTTGCCATACCGGACCAGTAGGAAGTTACGGCAGCAGAGGTAATGGTAATACCACGCTCTTGCTCTTGTTCCATGTAGTCGGTAGTAGCCGCACCGTCATGTACCTCGCCCAATTTATGGGTCAAACCGGTATAGAACAAAATACGTTCTGTAGTAGTGGTTTTACCCGCGTCGATATGAGCGGAAATACCGATGTTGCGGTACAGGCTGATCGGGGTCTTACGAGCCATTTTATTAGCCTTTCAAAATTAGAAACGGAAGTGAGAGAATGCTTTGTTGGCTTCAGCCATGCGGTGTACTTCTTCACGTTTTTTCAACGCACCGCCGCGACCTTCGGACGCATCAATCAACTCGCCTGCCAAACGCAGGTCCATGGATTTCTCACCACGTTTGCGGGCCGCATCGCGAACCCAGCGCATTGCAAGAGCCAGACGGCGTGAAGGACGAACCTCAACAGGAACTTGGTAGTTTGCACCACCTACACGGCGGCTTTTCACTTCCACGATAGGCTTGGCATTTGCAATGGCTTCGTTGAATACTTCGATTGCTGCTTTGCCGGTTTTTTTCTCAATTTGCTCCAATGCACCGTAAACGATACGCTCGGCAACAGATTTTTTACCGTCAATCATCAATACGTTCATGAATTTAGTCAGCTCGACGCTGCCGAATTTAGGATCAGGCAATACATCGCGCTTGGGGACTTCTCTACGTCTTGGCATTTTAATTTCCTTTAATCTATTCAGTCGGGTCAATTCCCATGAATACCCAACAGAGTATTCACTTACTCGGCCGTTGTTCAGCTTAGGCGGCCGACGTGCCTATTTAAGTCCCTGTAATTATTTAGGACGCTTAGCACCGTATTTAGAACGGGCTTGTTTACGATCTTTAACACCTGCAGTATCCAAGGAACCGCGTACAGTGTGGTAACGCACACCCGGCAAGTCTTTTACACGACCGCCGCGAATCAGTACGACACTGTGCTCTTGCAGGTTGTGGCCTTCACCACCGATGTATGAAATCACCTCAAAACCGTTGGTCAGGCGAACTTTACATACTTTACGCAATGCAGAGTTAGGTTTTTTAGGGGTAGTTGTGTATACACGGGTGCACACACCGCGTTTTTGCGGGCAAGCTTCCAGTGCAGGCACTTTATTTACGTACACAGGCTTTTGACGGCCTTTGCGTACCAATTGGTTGATAGTTGGCATATTTTCTCGTCCTGTTGAGTTAAATACTTGCCGACACCATGTCGACAAGAGTGGAATTATATTATCCTGGGCAATCTTCAGTCAAGAAATCAACACTTAAACCGCATCTTTGGGTAGGATATTGACTAAATTTGATAACACAAAGGCCGTCTGAATTTCAGACGGCCTTACAATAACTTTTTAATCAATAAAAAATCTTAAGATACTTCGTCAATACTTCCTCTTTGACGGCGCAATACTGCAGGAATTTCCAAATCATCCAACACCCTCTGATCGGAAAAGTCGGGAGCCGCCAAATTCATATTTCTAACATCTCGACCAGACGTAATTACACCAGCGATATTAGAAAAATCACCCTCTTCCGACATTTTCGCACTTACTGCGCCATACCCATCTCCAGACACATGACCACGGACACGACCTGATTGAATTTCTCTACCACTATACGATGTCGTTGCAGATGCGGCATAGTGATTATTCTCCTTCAACCCTGTTGCAATAATGGTTATGCGGATCGCATCCTCAGGCATATTTTCATCTTCTGCCGTACCATATTTCCGCTCAGAGTCAGGATGCGCATAATCATCTATAACGCGCATAATCTCGCGATACTCAGACATCTTCAAGCAACCCGGAGCAGTAGTAATATTAACCAAAACGCCGCGTGCACCGTCCAAACTTACATTATCAAGCAGCGGACTGGAAATAGCTTCTTCCGTAGCCAAACGTGCACGATCCACCCCTTGCGATAAGCCTGAACCCATCATAGCCATACCGGTAATACTCATAACGTTTTTAACGTCGGCAAAATCCAAGTTGATAAAGCCAGGGCGAGTTACCACTTCAGAAATACCTGCCACAGCAGCATGCAATACATTATCAGCCGCGCGAAACGCCTCACGTACCGTAACATCCTCACCCAAAGCCGTCATAAGTCTATCATTGGGAATCACAATTAAAGAATCCACCTGACTCTTCAAATGTTCAATTCCTTGCTGAGCGATATGGATGCGCTTACCCTCATGCTCAAACGGACGTGTAACGACTGCCACAGTCAGAATACCCATCTCTTTGGCAATTTCAGCAACAACCGGAGCAGCACCTGTGCCGGTACCGCCACCCATACCTGTTGTAATAAACAACATATTGGCACCGCGAACCGCTTCGGTAATAGCTTCTCTCTCCTCCAAGGCAGCTTCTCGCCCGACTTCCGGATTAGCTCCCGCTCCCAACCCTTTGGTCAGATTGGTACCCAACTGTATGCGCTTGGGCGCATCACTCTTTCCCAAAGCCTGCGCATCAGTATTCGCACTGATAAACTCCACACCTTGGATAGTGTTTTTAATCATATTGTTGATGGCGTTACATCCACCACCGCCAATACCGATTACCTTAATTACTGCAGGGCTTGCAGCTGAATCTACTACGTCGTAAACCAAATCCATTAAAACTACTCCTTCGTGCCCTGCATGGGACAATACAACTTTGACAAAATACAGCGAATGATAAGCGGATTATATAAGAAGCTACCGAATCTTAGCAAAAACCTTCAATAACTTTTACTCATATTCCTATAGGCACTTAAAAACTATTCACCAACCAGTCTTTCAGTTTCCCCCAAAACCCGTCTTTATGTTCATGATATACAGCTCCCGTTTCAGCAATTTGATTGCCTTCAGTATCACCACGGGCAGCATATAGCAGACCTATTACTGTGGCATTTCGAGGATTGCGAACCCTTTCCGATACGCCGGGCATTTCCGGCGGAACGCCGATTCTGGCAGGCAGGCCGAAAATATCTTCGGCCAAATCAACGATACCGTTCAACATAGACGCACCGCCCGTCAATACGATTCCTGATGTCAGCATATCTTCGAAGAAACCGCTTCTGTGTAATTCATTACGGGTTAATTCCAAAATTTCTTCCACGCGCGGACCGATTACGCTGGCCAGCACTTTGCGTGAAATTTGTCTCGGTTGACGCTCCCCTACGCTTGGCACTTCAACCATCTCGCCCATATCTTCATCCGGCAGATCTGGATGAGCCGCACCGTGATGGATTTTAATATATTCGGCTGCTGCATAAGGCGTACGCAAAGCCTGAGCCAAATCACTGGTAATCAAATCGCCGGCAACGGGTATCACTGCGGTATGACGGATGGCACCATTGGTATAAACCGCGATATCGGTCGTACCTCCACCGATGTCAATAACACAGACGCCCAAATCCTTTTCATCATCGGTTAATACAGCCTGCCCGCTGGCCAAAGGCTGCAACATAATTTGATCCATCTGCAAACCGCAGCGGGTAATACATTTTTGAATATTCTGCAATGCGGTAACCGCGCCGGTAATAATGTGGACACGGGTATCCAACCGCACACCGCTCATCCCGATCGGTTCGCGCACACCGGGCTGGTTATCGATAATATATTCCTGAACCACAGTGTGCAGAATGCTGTGATCCGGTGGAATATTGACTGCTTTCGCCGTTTCGATGGCGCGGTCGATATCCGCCTGACTGACTTCGCCGTCTTTGATTTTAACCACGCCCTGGGAATTAAGGCTTCGGATATGGTTGCCCGCAATTCCCGTAGTCACACTGCCAACCTTGCAATCAGCCATCAATTCGGCCTCGCTGACCGCATGTTTGATGGCCTGTGCGGTTGCATCGATATTCGTTACCATACCCGCCTTCAAACCGCGTGAAGGTGCCTGCCCGATACCGACGATATGGATTTGATTGTCTTCCTGCACTTCGCCGATTAGGGCGATCACTTTGGAGGTGCCGATATCCAAGGCACTGATGTAGTGTTTACCTTTAACCATAATCTTCCAGTCTTTTTAAATTTTTCAATTGTTTTCAGACGGCCTCTCCAAGCCGCCCTGATTATCTGTTTGTTGTTCTTTCAAGCGGACGGCAAAACCGTCCTTATAGCGCATATCGACATAATGAAGACCATCTGCCTGAGGTTTAAGCAATGTCGGCCAAACGCGGACAAAACGCTTCAGCCGTTCGACAACCTTATCGCGCCCCAATTTTACCGTGATGCCGTTGGATAACACGATTTCCCATGCCGAACGGGGCGTGTAGGCCAAAGTGACGACGGACAGCTTTTCTTTTGCCAGCTCACGTTTGAACATGGCAAAACGCTCCACCATAACCTTTCCCGCACCATCCTGCCCTTTGAATTGCGGCAAAACCACTTCCTCATCCAGCCGGCCCGCAAAAACATTGCCCTCGCTGTCTACCAAACCGCCATCCTCCCAATACGCGACAGGTACGCGCTCACTCAATCGGATTTCCACCGTATCAGGCAGACGGCGGCGGACTTCGGCTTTGGCTATCCACGGCATTGCGGCAAACGCAGCCTGAGCACCGTTCAAATCGGCTTTAAAGACATTACCCCGTATATAGCGCGCGGCAATGTTCTGCAATTCTTCCCCATCGGTATATAGCAAATCTCCGTTGATATTAACCTGCTTGACGGGGAAATATGACGAATGATACAGCCATACGCCTGCCGAACCAAGCAGCATGACGAACACCACCACATAAAGCCACCTGCTGGCACGGCGCATGGCTTGGGCATTATTCCACATAAGCCGTTTTCAGAATCTCGACGCACAACTGTGCGAAATCCAAACCTTGCTGCGCTGCAGCTTTGGGCACCAGGCTGTGGGAGGTCATGCCCGGCAGCGTATTGGCTTCCAATAAATACAAACGGCCCGACTCGTCTTTCAGAAAATCAATCCGCCCCCAACCCCTGCCGCCGATGGCATGGAATGCGCGGACGGTCAAATCGCGCATCAGGCGTTCGTCTTCCTCGCTCAAATCAGACGGGCAGAGATAAACCGTATCATCGCGGTCGTACTTGGCCTCTTTGTCGTAAAACTCCGTGGCAGGAATAATCCGCACGCCGGGCAGGGCGCGACCGTTCAATATGCCGCAGGTGTATTCGCCGCCGCCGATAAAGGCTTCGGCAATAATCTCACCGCGAAACTGCTTCAGTTCGTGATACACCTCTTTCAGACGGCCTGCTTCTTTTACTTTCACCACGCCGACACTGCTACCCTCATTTGCAGGCTTGACGAACATCGGCAATCCGAGCTGCCGTTCTACTGCGTCAAAATCGCTGTCGTCGCGCAACACGGCATAATCCGGCACGGGCAAACCCAAACCTTTCCACAGCAGCTTGCTGCGGTATTTGTCCATACCGATGGAAGAAGCCAGCACGCCGCAACCGGTGTAGCGGATACCGAGTGCCTCCAACGCACCCTGCACCGTGCCGTCTTCGCCGAACACGCCATGCAGAATATTAAACGCACAATCAAAACCCTGTGTTTTCAATTCACCCAACGGCGTTTCTTTCGGGTCGAACGCATGGGCATCCACACCTTTGCTGCGCAATGCCTCCAATACTGCCTGCCCGCTGGCGAGGGAAACCTCGCGCTCGCTGGAAAAACCGCCCATCAATACGGCTACTTTACCAAAATCCTGCATAACTTCCTTCTTCATCCTGCAAAGGCCGTCTGAAAAAACCAACCGGTTTCAGACGGCATCTTGATTGACACATTTTTTCAGACGGCCTCAGCCTGCATCCGGCCGGCCGTCGTTTCCCACATTTTATTTACCGTTCTGCCGGGACAATTCCACCAAAGCGGCAGGCACTTTATTGATGCTGCCCGCACCCATATTCAGCAGCACGTCGCCGTCGCGCAAGACATCCAGCAACATGGCGGGCAATTCGTTCACGTCGGCGCAATAAAGCGGATCAACCTTCCCGTAGGCGCGGACGTTACGCGCCAACGCACGGCTGTCCTGCGGCAGCGGGTCTTCCCCTGCCGCATAAACATCGGTCAGCACCAACACATCAACCGTGTTCAACACCTTGCTGAAATCATCAAACAAATCCCGCGTGCGGGTATAGCGGTGCGGCTGGAAAGCCAGCACCAGGCGTTTGTCCGGATATGCACCCCGCGCAGCCGACAAAGTAGCCGCCATTTCCACCGGATGATGGCCGTAGTCGTCCACCACCAAAGCCTTGCCGCCCTGAGGCAGCTCGATTTTGCCATAGCTTTGGAAACGGCGGCCGACACCGGCAAATCCTTCCAAACCGCGGCGGACGGCTTCTTCATCAACACCGCACTCCAAGGCCACGCCGATGGCGGCCAGTGCATTCAACACATTGTGGCGGCCGGGCAGATTGAGGACAACGTCGAACGTACGCGGCTCATGGCCTTTCAACCGCGCATGGACGGTAAACTTCATCTGCGCGCCGATGCTTTCCACATCCGTGGCGTAAATGTCGGCACTGTCGTCCAACCCGTAAGTCGCATGGGGTTTGCTGATTCTCGGCAGGATGGCGCGGACATGCTCGCTGTCGATACACAAAAATGCTTTACCGTAGAATGGCATACGGTGAATAAAATCCACGAAGGCCTGATGAAGTTTTTCGACGCTGTGGCCGTAAGTGTCCATATGGTCTTCGTCGATATTGGTTACTACCGACATCAAAGGCGTGAGGTATAGGAACGATGCGTCGGATTCGTCGGCCTCGGCAACGATGTAGCTGCCTTTGCCCAAACGGGCATTGGTGCCCGCTGCAGTAAGTTTGCCGCCGATCACGAAAGTGGGGTCCAGCCCCGCGGCGGCCAAAATGGAGGCGGTCAGGCTGGTGGTGGTGGTTTTGCCGTGCGTGCCCGCAATGGCGATGCCGTCTTTGAAACGCATCATTTCCGCCAGCATCAGCGCGCGGGGAATGACGGGAATCTGCTGAGCCACCGCCGCCGTTACTTCGGGATTGTCTTTTTTCACTGCAGTGGAAGTAACCACCACGTCCGCACCCTGAACGTGTTCGGCCGTATGGCCGGGGTAAACCTGTACGCCCAGCGAGGCCAAATGACGGGTTACCGCGCTTTGCGCCTGATCCGAACCCGAAACGGTATAGCCTTGATTGTGCAGAACTTCGGCAATGCCGCACATGCCCGAACCGCCGATGCCGACAAAATGGATGTGTTTGACTCTGTTTTTCATGATGGTGTTCCAAATAATTTTTGACGGCGAATCGGATTGGAAGCCGGTTCAAAGGAAGTAGTGCCGCAGCGGCTTAACGTCGATTCACCCTATTTTTCAGACGGCCTGAAAATGTTTGCGCGCAGGCGTTTCCACCCAAGCCTGCACGCGCGGCAAAAGGAAGGGATTGTAAGGTTTTTACCCGCCTGATGTCATGTTGTTTAAAGTAAAAACAGGTTTGCAGACCGATGTGCGGGATATTTTCAGACGGCCTAGCATCAGGGTCTGAGGCCGTCTGAAAACCGGAAGGACGCATTTCGTTTTTTCAGACGGCCTTTGCCGCCGACATGGCCGCTTCGGCCACCCGTCCGGCACTGCCGGGCATGGCCAGCGTCCGTGCGTTTTCCGCCCATTCGAGGCATTTTTCGCGATTCAGCCCGCCAATGATTTCCGCCAGCTTTTCCGCAGTCAGCTGGGCTTGCGGCAGCAGCAGGCCTGCTTCGGCCTGCACCATAAAGCGCGCATTGGCGGTTTGGTGGTCGTCCACGGCATAAGGGTACGGCACCAGCAGCGCGCCCACACCTGCAGCCGTCAGTTCGGCAATCGTCAGCGCGCCTGCGCGGCAGACCACCAAATCGGCATCGCGGTAGGCCGAAACCATATCGTCGATAAATTCGCAGCACTCCGCCCCTACGCCGTGTTCGCGGTAGGCCGTCTGAAGCGCGTCCAATTTGCCGCGCCCGGATTGGTGGCGCACATCCGGGCGTATTTCAGCCGGCAATGCGGCCAATGCCGCCGGCACGGTTTCATTCAATACCTGCGCCCCCAAGCTGCCGCCGACAACCAAAATTTTCAGACGGCCTTCACGTCCGGCAAAGCGTTCAGCGGGCGCAGGCAGATTGGCAATATCGGCGCGGACGGGATTGCCGACCAATCCGTCTTCCGCTTCGAAAGCCTGCGGGAAGGCATACAGCACACGGCGGGCGATTTTCGCCAACATCCGGTTCGACAGCCCGGCCACGGCGTTTTGTTCATGAATCACAACCGGCACGCCGCACAATTTCGCCGCCACGCCGCCGGGGAAGGTAACAAAACCGCCGAAGCCGATGACGCAGGCGACCCGGTGTTTCCTGATAATCCGCTGTGCTTCGCGGATGGTTTTGAAAAGTGTAAACGGCAGCGTCAGTTTGCGCTTGATGCCGTTGCCGCGCACGCCTTTAATCGCCAGTTTCTCCAGCAAGATGTCGTGCTGCGGCACAATCCGCTCTTCCATCGAACCTTCGCTGCCCAGCCAAATCACATGCTGCCCCGCCGCCTTTAAGGCTTCGGCCACCGCCAAAGCGGGGAAAATATGGCCGCCTGTGCCTCCGGCCATCAGCATAAAGGTTTTACCGCCCATTCTTTATCCTTCCACTTTATAACCGCGCATTTTACGGCGGTTTTCATAATCCACGCGCAGCAACAAGGCCATGCTGACCAGCATCACCACCGCTGCCGAACCACCATAGGAAACCAAAGGCAGCGTCAGCCCCTTGGTCGGCAGCAGGCCGATGTTCACGCCGATATGGAAAAAACTCTGCACGCCCAGCCACAATGCGATGCCATAAGCGACGAACGAACTGAAAAACAACTCCAAATCGCGCGCCTGTTTGCCGATAGAAAACGCCCGCCACACCAGCCAGCCGTAGCAAAAGACGAGCATGCACATACCGAAAAAACCCCATTCCTCGCTGATAACGGCGAAGATAAAGTCAGTGTGCGCTTCCGATTCGGTCAGATAAAACCGCTTGTCGATGCTGGCCCCCAACCCCGTACCGAACCACTGGCCGCGCGCGGACGCCATCAGGGAATGGGTTAATTGGTATCCTGCGCCGTGGGGGTCTTGAAATGGCTCGAGAAAGGAAACCACACGCGCCATACGGTAGGGCTCAATCAATACAGCCCCAATGATTACAGCAGTACCCGTAATAACCGCCACCGCAAACCATTTTTTCGGCAAATCAGCCAAAAACAACAAACCCAAACCAATCAGCGAAGCCACCACCATCGCACCCAAATCCGGCTCGACCAGAATTAAAGCCAGTCCGACTCCGATGGCACCCCCTGGAAAAACCATTTTTTTCAGATTTTTCAATACTTCCGCGCGTCGATTAAAAAACGCGGCCAAATAAAGGATGATCGCCAGCTTGTAGGTTTCGCTCGGCTGATAACTGAACAAACCCAAGTCTATCCACCGTTTTGCCCCGTTAATCTCCCGACCGACAATCAAAACCAGCAACAGCATGAAAATATTGGCCGACAGCAGCCACAGCGACGCTTTGCGCCAAACCGACATTTTGACGCAGAAGGCCAATACGGCGAACACAAGTCCCCCGGTAACAAACTGCGCCTGTTTTTCCACTACCTGCCACTGATTGCCGCCGTTGTATCCCGCCCAGGCGACGGATGCCGAATACACCATCAAAAGGCCGAACGACACCAACAGCACCATCATCCACAACAGGGATTGGTCAAACTTATGGCCGTTTTTCAATACTTTGCGGTCAAGTAATTTGGATTCGCTAATCATCGTTGTCCTAATATTTTTTCAGACGGCCTCATAAAGCCTTAAACGCCTCGATAAACACTTCCGAACGGTGCGCATAGCCTTTAAACATATCGAAGCTCGCGCAGGCGGGGCTGAGCAGCACGATATCGCCCGCTTCGGCTTGGGCATATGCCGTCTGAACCGCTTCTTCCAAAGTGGCGCAGTCGGTCAGGTTCAAGCCGCAGCCGTCCAAATCATGGCGGATTTGCGGCGCATCGACACCGATCAGGAACACGCCTTTTGCCTTGCCGGCAAGCGCGTCACGCAGGGGCGTGAAGTCCTGCCCTTTGCCCATGCCGCCCAAAATCACGAAGAGCGGATTTTGCAAACCGGCAATCGCGGCGGCGGTCGCACCGACGTTCGTGCCTTTACTGTCGTCGATGAACACCACGCCGTTTTTCTCGCCGATTTTTTCCACGCGGTGCGGCAGGCCTTGGAAGGTTTTGACGTGTTCGAGCAATGCTTCGCGCGGCAAACCGACGGCTTCGCACAAGGCGATGGCAGCCATGACGTTGGCGGCGTTGTGCAAACCTTGCAGCGGGATGTCTTGCGTGGCAATCAAATCTTCATTGCCTTGTTTCAGACGGCCTGTCTCGCGTTCCAACCAAAAATCGGCTTCGTGTTCCAACGAAAACCATTTCACCTCGCGCCCGGCGCGTTTCATGGCGCGGCAGAACACGTCGTCTGAATTTAAAACCTGCACGCCATCGCCACGGAAAATCTTGGCTTTGGTATGCGCGTAGTCGAGCAGGTCGTCGTAGCGGTCGAGATGGTCTTCGGAAATGTTCAGCACCGTCGCCGCAGTCGGGCGCAGGCTTTCGGTGTTTTCCAGCTGGAAACTGGAAAGCTCCAACACCCACACGTCCGCCTTTTTGCCTTCGCGCTGCAATTCCGCCTCCAAAACCGGCGTGCCGATATTGCCCGCGATAACGGTATCCAAACCGCACTTGATACAGAGATAGCCGACCAGGCTCGTTACCGTCGTTTTGCCGTTGCTACCGGTAATCGCAATCACCTTGTCGCCGCGACGGTTCACAATGTCCGCCAGCAATTCAATGTCGCCCAACACGCGCCCGCCGTTTTGCTTGAAGGCCTCAATATCCGGCTGACGCTCGCTGATGCCGGGACTGAGCGCCAAAATATCGAAACCGTTGTCCAGCGCATCTTTCAGACGACCCGTGTAAAACACCAGCCCGTCAAACATCTTACCGATTTGCGACACGCGCTCGGCTTTCAGCTCCGCATCATAAGCGGCAACCTCCGCGCCGTTTTTGCGCAGGTAGGCAATCATGGAAATACCCGTACCGCCGAGTCCGGCAACGAGGATTTTTTTGTTTTGGAAAATCATTTTGGTTGTGTCCTAAAACAAATCATATTGTGCAGGGAGATGTCCGCTCCTGCTCAAGCCGCTTTCAGACGGCATCGCGAGCTGTTCAATAACCCGCCTTCAGGCGTTGGTAATTGTCGCAGCCGTTTTGGTCTCCGTTTTGACAAGCCTTGCCGTACCATTCTTGTGCAAGAGCGAGGTCTTGGCGCACACCTAATCCATTTTCATACGCCCCTCCCAACAAGTTTTGGGCTGGGGCAAATCCCTGTTCTGCCGCCTGCCGATACCATCTGACCGCTTCGGCATCGTCTTGGCGCACGCCGCGTCCGATAACATACATCACGCCCAAATTGCTTTGGGCTTGGGCTAACCCCTGATCCGCCGCCT
>NZ_KV790822.1:13548-13778 GCF_001807735.1 Neisseria sp. HMSC31F04
CATTTGACCGCTTCGGCATCGTCTTGGCGCACTCCACGTCCTTTGGCATACATCACGCCCAAATTGTATTGGGCTTCGACTAACCCTTGCTCCGCCGCCTTACGAAACCATTTGACCGCTTCGGCATCGTCTTGGCGCACGCCGCGTCCGTTAGCATACATCCTGCCCAAATGGATTTGAGCTTCAGCATCTCCCTGTTCCGCCGCCTGCCGATACCATCTGACCGCTTC
>NZ_KV790822.1:13798-54881 GCF_001807735.1 Neisseria sp. HMSC31F04
CTAACCCCTGATCCGCCGCCTGCCGATACCATTTGACCGCTTCGGCATCATCCTGGCGCACGCCTTGTCCATTTCCATACATCACACCCAAATTATATTGGGCTTGGGCTAACCCCTGATCCGCCGCCTGCCGATACCATCTGACCGCTTCGGCATCGTCTTGGCGCACGCCTTGTCCATTTTCATACATCACGCCCAAATTATATTGAGCTTGGGCTAACCCCTGATCCGCCGCCTGCCGATACCATCTGACCGCTTCGGCATCGTCTTGGCGCACGCCTTGTCCATTTTCATACATCACGCCCAAATTATGTTGGGCTGCTGCATTTCCCTGTGCTGCCGCCTGCAAGTTTTCCCGAAAATCCGATACGTCATCCGCCCACACCGCTTGGTTCAAGCCCAAGGCAATCAGGGCGGCGGCAAGCCATTTGACTGTCTGTTTCATGGTTTTACTCCTGTTCCAGTATAAGGCGGGTTTCAGCCGCCGTTAACAATAGGGCGGGGCGGATTGCCGCCGCAGGTTTATTGCGTGTTCAAATGCCGTCTGAAAGGTGTTCAGACGGCATAGGTTCAGCGGATTTTTAACGAAGACAGCCCGATTAACACCAAGACGATGGTGATAATCCAAAAGCGGACGACGACTTGGGTTTCTTTCCAGCCTTTTTGTTCGTAGTGGTGGTGGATGGGTGCCATCAGGAAGATGCGTTTTTTGGTTTTCTTGTACCAGCCGACTTGAAGCATAACGGACACGGCTTCGACGACGAACAGACCGCCCATAATCACTAAAACAAACTCTTGGCGAACGATGACGGCAACGGTACCAAGTGCCGCGCCCAATGCCAGAGCGCCGACGTCGCCCATGAAAACTTGCGCGGGATAGGCGTTGAACCACAAAAATCCGAGACACGCGCCGCACATGGCGGTACAGAAAATCACAACTTCGTTCGCACCTGCGACATAAGGCAGCTGCAGGTATTGGGCGAATTGGGAGTGGCCGCTGACGTAGGCGAAGATGGCGAGGCCGGCGGCAACGAGGACGACGGGGAAGGCGGCCAGGCCGTCAAGGCCGTCGGTGAGGTTCACGGCGTTGGACGTGCCGACGATGGTCAGATAACTCAGCACCATAAAGCCGACCACGCCAAGCGGCAGGGCGACCTGCTTGAAGAAGGGAACGATCAGGATATTGTTGGTTGAATTTTCGGCAAGGAAAAACAGGGCCAGTCCGGCAATCACGGCCACACTCGACTGCCACACCATTTTAAATTTGGCGGACACGCCGTTGGGGTCTTTATAGACCACTTTGCGCCAGTCGTCGTAAAAACCGAGCGCGCCGGTGGCAAGCAATACGCCCAAGAGAATCCAGATATACGGGTTCGCCCAGTTGCCCCATAACAGCGTGGACACGGTGATGGCGGTCAGAATCAGCGAACCGCCCATGGTCGGCGTGCCGTTTTTGATGAGGTGGGTTTGCGGCCCGTCGGTACGGACAGCCTGGCCGACTTTGAGTTCGGTCAGTTTGCGTATGGTCCACGGGCCGAACAATAATGAAAACGCCAACGCGGTCAGCGCGGCCATCACGGCGCGGAATGTGGTGTATTGGAACAGATTCAGCGCGGACAAAGAACCGCTGAAACGGGCAAACCATAAAAACATCTGTAACTTCCTAGATTTATTGTGTGTTAAACATCAAATTTCAAAATATATCCTTTTCAGACGGCCTACCATTGATGAGACCGTCTGAAAATCAATCCGTCCCCTCACGGGTGCGGAAATAATCCTTGGGCAACAGGAAAAACAGGCTGAAGCAGACCACGACACAGGTGGCAACATCTAACCAAGACAGCCCGCCCAACCACGGGAAGGCCAAATATTTTACCGTATTGACAGCGACG
Source organism: Neisseria sp. HMSC31F04 (assembly GCF_001807735.1). Lineage (NCBI taxonomy): Bacteria > Pseudomonadati > Pseudomonadota > Betaproteobacteria > Neisseriales > Neisseriaceae > Neisseria > Neisseria sp. HMSC31F04. The sequence continues at coordinate 15,691 of NZ_KV790822.1, forward strand.
TACAGCATACAGCAAATCAAACACAACCAACGCGCCCAATTTTTGCCGCGCCACAACCCGACTGCCGTTACCACCATCATCAAGGACAACACAAACGGTTGGAAGGCCATCACCAGCCACCAGCCTATGCCGCTTGCGGCCTCCACGGCCTTGCGGTCAAACGCTTCGACAGCATGCCACACCGCCATTACCGCCCCCGCCGACCATAAAACCGCCACCGTCATCATCATCCAAACGATAAACTGCAACAGCAAAGGCCGCCTTGTTTCCTGCTTCATTTTCAGACGGCCTCTTACCGTTCCAGCACGCAAATCGGATAATTCCCCGGATTCTTGCCGCCACCCAAGTCCAGACAGAGGTCTTCATAAAGATACGCCTGCGTCCGCATTCCGGCATAAAACGTGCCAATCAGCGCGGCAATCAGCAATAAGGCTTTAAAAAAACGTCGGTTTTTCATTTTCAGACGGCCTCTTTATCCATCAACGCCTCGACCACTTCTTCCATTTTCATAAAGCGCGAACCTTTCACCAACACGGTGGCGCGTTCAGGCAAATCGTGGCTCAATACTTGAATCAGAGGGTCTTTGGCGGCGAACCACAAACCGTCCGCGCCAAATGTTTCCGCCGCTTCGACGCTGTTGTCGCCGACAAAATAAGCCACTTCGATGCCTTGGTCGCGAGCGTACGCGCCGACTTCGGCGTGCATGGCGACGGCTTCGTCCTCGCCCAGTTCACCCATATCGCCCATCACAAAAATACGCGGCGCAGGCATACGCGCCAACACGTCAATCGCGGCTTTCATGCTGTCGGGGTTCGCGTTGTAAGTATCGTCAATCAAGGTCGCGCCTTTGATGCCGGCTTTGACGTTCAGACGACCTTTGATGTTGCTGAAGCCTTTCAAACCTTCCGCCACATCGTCCAAACTCAAGCCCGCAGCCAAAGACAGCGCGGCGGCAGCGGCGGCGTTGTGGACATTGTGGCGGCCGGGAACAGGCAGCACCACAGCGGCGCGTTCGTCGCCGCACACCAAATCAAATTCGCAGGACAAAGGTTTCAGCACGATATTTTCCGCGTGGACATCGCCGCTATCGACGCCGAAAGTCCGCTGCTGATGACCTTGAGAGGTCGTCTGAAACACCGCAGCGTGTTCGTCTTCGCACGGAATCAAAGCCAATCCGTCTTCGCCCAAACCTTGATAAATCTCGCTTTTCGCCTTGGCAATATCGTTCGTGCCGTCAAAACCGCAGCCGATATGGGCGCGCAGGGCGTTGTTGACCAAAGCGGCATCGGGTTTGGCGATTTGCGTCAAAACCGCCAGTTCGCCGAAATGGTTCATGCCCATTTCGATGACGGCATAGCGGTGTTTTTCGTTTAATTTCAACAAAGTCAGCGGCAATCCGATGTGGTTGTTGAAATTACCCGCCGTCGCCAAAACGGTATCTTCGCCGAAACGGCGGCGCAATATCGCGGCCAACATTTCCTTCACCGTCGTCTTGCCGCCCGAACCGGTAATGCCGAACACAAACGGGTTCACATTATCTCGCCAAGTCTTTGCCAGCGTTTGCAATGCGGCAAGCGTGTCATCGACTTTCAATGCGCCGTCCATTGCAGCACAATCTTCGCGCGAAACCACAACCGCCGCCGCACCCGCAGCCAATACGTCTTCAACGAAATCATGCGCGTCAAACCGCTCGCCCGCCAATGCGAAAAACACATCGCCCGCGCGGATGTCGCGGCTATCGGTAACAATGCGCGAAACGGGTTGGTTTTCAGACGACGTCGGAAGATTGAGGGTTTGGCAGATGAAATTTAGGTCTAGTGGTTTCATGGTTTCTTTCGTTTGTTTTTTCAGACGGCCTTTTCACGCTTAACTGCCGATTTTCCCATACCGTTGATAATCGGAAAAACACAATACAATGGCTTTGTTGTTTTGACGGTAAGGGTGGCAGAGGCTGTAATTGCCATCATGCGCTTCATAACGTATTTCGTCGGTTTGTCTAGCAAATACTTTTTGCAGGTATTCACGTTCCTTTAAGTCAGGGGCATAGAGATACTCTGTTTTTCGGACTGCTTTTTTCTCACCGTTTCTGACAACCACGAAACCGCCGTCGTCCGTTTGCTCCTGACTGCCTTCCGGCACAGGTTCATCAACAGTCTCATCAAAGCGGGAATTGGCTGAAAAAGTCAGATAAACCGCTTTACCTCCAACGGTATCAGGCACAATGACTGCGGCAGAATTAAAGGCAGAATCATCTTTAGCCATCAGATTCAGAATTTCGGCAGATTTTTTAATATATGCCAAGTCGAAACGGTAATCTGCCAGCGCGTTCAGCTGATTTGGATTATCTTTGACGATGCGTGCTGCCGATTGAATCAGGATTTCACGTTTTTTCTGAACTGTCAGATAGTTACCACCAAACAACAACGCCGCCAAAACAGGAAATGCTGCCAACAGCAGATATACTGTTTTCCTACTGTTTCGAATTTCTTCCTCCTGTCCGCGCTCGGCGATACGAGTCAGGTTCAGCATGATGTTCAGCATCAGCGCACCCGCCATCACGGCAAAAATCCCTAGGATACTCATCATGAAGATTTCCGTAATGTATTCGCGGAAAATCCTAAGTCCGAAAACGCTGATTAAAATCTGAGCGAACACCCAGTACATCAGCAGGATGACTGCCGTCATACCGATGATATTTGTTGCCTTTACCAATTTTTTGGTATTCATTTTTCTTTCAAACCTTTTTCAGACGGCCTATCTATTCTGATCAATCAACGGATACGGATTCACTGCACCGCGTGCCAAATACACGCCATAATGCAAATGGGCGGGCGTGGTTTTGGCGTTGCCTGTTTTACCGACATAGCCGATGACCTGCCCTTCCTTCACACGGTCGTACAGACGGACGCTGGCGAATTTGTTGAGGTGGGCATAATAGTGCCATGTGCCCGGCCCTTGGATGCCGATGACTTTGCCACCCAATCGGTTGCGCCCGATTTTGGTGACGATGCCGGACGTCGTGCTGCGTATCGGCGTGTTTTTCTTAGCGAAAATATCCACGCCTTCATGTCTGCGTCCCTGACTGCGCGCTGCGCCCCAAGTGTCGTCAAAACGCTTGCCTTTAACAGGATTGGGCAAACTTTGTGCCGCCGGCGGTTCTTTCGCCCTCAGCTCGGCAATTTCGGCGCTCGGACGCGGCAGTTGTTTGGTGGTACAGCCTGCAAATAAAATCATGGCTGCACTGATTAAAAGGGTTTTTGTCGGCATTTTCAGCATCAAATCGGTCTCCTTGTTTTTCAGACGGCCTCTTGAAACGATAATCAGAGGCCGTCTGAAACAACTGCGATAGGTTTAATGGCTGACGTGCCGTAATGCATGTGTCGTGTTGCTTTTCTTCTAAAAAGGCCTACATAACAGTCTTCAAATGTTTCATTATGGTTTTCGTTGTAACGAAAGTCAGACCGTACATTCGGCTCAGGCCTACAATCTGACTGTCATCCACATCGGTGGCAAGGATGACAAAATGGCTGTCGGGCAAACCAAGACGTTTCTTCAACTGAACATATTTCTCAATATCGCGGCGGAATTCCCCCGATTTGCATTCGACAATGATCGGCATCCCGCCGGATGGAAGGAAAACCACATCCAACTCGTGCAAATCTTCGTTTCCGAAACGGATTTTCACATTGCGCGCACAAGAAAACCCATATTCCTTCCCGCGCTGTTTTGCCTCTGCAAGCAATTTGCCCAAGGCAAACCACTCCAGCCAGCCGCCCCCGAAGAAGTTTCTAACGGCAGTGGTGCGTTGTAGTGTAAGGCGGATGATTTTGTCCTGTTTTTGATAAAAATATTTTGCAAACAGGGTTTGTCCATAAAACCGACGGCATAAATCGTTGAGAATTTGTCCGTCCTGTTGTGAAAGTTTGCCTATATCCAGATTAATGCCCGTATGGTTTTTACCGTATGCCCAGTTCATCTGCCCCAACAAATCTTTGGTCAGACGGTATTGCTTCCCTAATTCTTCGGCCGCTTCGTCAAAAAAGCCGCCCATATCGACTGCCGAAAAGTCAAACTGCGGGGTGATTTGCCTCCCAATAAACCACTGCTTCAAAGGTTCATGCTGTTTTTCCGTTGCCAAAACGTCAGTGGAAGCAAGATTTACTCCTACCAATATATTATGTCCTTCCCCGTGCACTTTCGAATCAACAGAGTCGGAATTTGCCTCCCCTGAATTTTCATTTTGCATTAACGCTTGTAATTCCCTATAAGTGGAAAAATAACGCTCCAGCAATTTGCCGACAAAAAACAATGTATCGTAAACCTTTACCGGTTGGCTGCACTTTTGGCAGGCAATATCCGCCATCCCCTGTTGATAATCATGCTCTGCCATATTGCCGCATTTATTGCAACGATAAATACCCATCTTTTTTCCTCTTAAACTCAGATTATATAAATCAAGATTCATAATGTTTCAGACGGCCTCTTACCAGTCAGGCCGTCTGAAAACTTTGGTATCCGTTGTTATATCCGTTCTGCCAACGCTTTCTCTGCCACTTCGAAATCAGAAAAATGATGCTTCACACCCTGCATGTCCTGATAATTTTCGTGTCCTTTGCCGGCAATCAGAACGATGTCGTTTGCCGCGGCGCGTTCGACTGCGTAACGGATGGCGGCGGCACGGTCGGCTTCGACGCATTCGGGCGCGGGAACGGCAGGCAGGATGTCGTTGATGATGTCTTGCGGATTTTCCAAACGCGGGTTGTCGCTGGTTACGACGACTTTATCTGCGCTCTGTACGGCTGCTGCGCCCATCAGCGGACGTTTGCCGCGGTCGCGGTTGCCGCCGCAGCCGAATACGCACCACAAAGCCGCACCCTGTGGTTTGATTTCCTGCAAGGTGGAGAGTGCTTTTTCCAATGCATCAGGCGTGTGGGCGTAATCAACGACGACCAAGGGCTTGCCGCTGTTCATGATGCAGTCCATGCGACCTGAAGCGGGACGGATTTTTGCCAGCACATCCAATACTTTATCAAGCGGATAGCCGTTGGCACAAAGTAAGGCGATGCAGGCGGCGAGGTTTTGCGCGTTGAACCGTCCGAGCAGGCGTGTGCGGCAGCGGCCTTCGCCCCACGGGGTTTGAAATACGGCTTCCATGCCGTCTGAAGAGGCGGTGAAATGAACAATGCGGATGTCGGCGTGTTCGCTGAAGCCGTAGCTGTAAACGGTCAAATCAGGACAGTCTTTTTTCAGACGACCTGCGAGTTCTGCGCCATATTCGTCATCCACGTTGATGACGGCGTGTTTCAAGCCGTGCCAGTAAAACAGGCGCGACTTGATGGCACCATAGGCTTCCATCGTGCCGTGATAGTCGAGGTGGTCTCGGGTGAGGTTGGTGAAGATTGCGCTGCGGAATGGCACGCCGTTGACGCGCGATTGGTCAAGGCCGTGACTGGAGACTTCCATCGCGGCGGCTGTTGCGCCTTGTTGACGGAAACGGTAGAGCAGGGTTTGGACATCGACAGGGGCGGGGGTGGTATGCGTGGTTTCTTCCAATGCGCCCCAAAAGCCGTTGCCGACCGTGCCGATAATGGCGGTTTTTTCACCCAACAAATCGGCGGCTTGCGCCAGCCATTGTGTGATGGAGGTTTTGCCGTTGGTACCGGTTACGCCCCAGACTTTGAGGTCGTCTGAAACGTTGCCGTAAACTTGTGCCGCCAACATGCCGGCACGGTGTTTCAAATCTTTGATGCCTTGATTGGGGACTTCCCATTCGGGATTCCACGCAAATTTGCCGTCGTCGTCCCAAAAAACAAAAGCCGCGCCGTTGGCAATGGCTGCGGGGATATAACTGCGGCCGTCCGTATATTCGCCCTGACAGGCAACGAAAATATCACCTTGTTTAATTTGACGGCTGTCTGAATGCAACAAACGCCCTGCTGCGTTCGCACACAGCAGAGGCGGAATGTTGGTTTCAGCTAAAGGGGTTAACTTGCTGAACATAAATTAAAAATTCCTGATTGGCAGTTAGAGTTACTTCGCAGCCAGGTCGACGGCTTTGACGGCGTTGGTCGGATGTACGCCCAAGATATTCAGCGTACCCGCCATGATGCCTTTAAATGCCGGGCCTGCCACCACGCCGCCGTAATAACCGTTTGCCCGCGGTTCGTCGATGGCTACTGCAACAATCACACGCGGATTCTCTGCCGGCGCAAAGCCGATAAAGGTGCCGATGTGTTTGTCTTTGGCATAACGGCCGTTCAGGACTTTTTGCGCAGTACCGGTTTTGGCGGCAACATTAAAACCTTCCACTGCGCCATTCTGCCCGGTACCGCCTTTTTCCGTTACCGACACCATGATTTGGCGCATGGCTTTGGCTGTTTCCGGCTTCAGAATCCGTTCGCCGGCAGGTACGCTGTCTTGTTTTTCAAGAGAAACAGGCATCAGCTTGCCATCGGCGGTAAAAATCGTATACGCCCTGGCCAATTGCAGCAGACTCAGCTGCATGCCGTAACCGAACGACATGGTTGCCTGCTCGAATTTGCCCCATTTCTTCCAATCGCGCAGCGCACCCGTACTCTCGCCGGGGAAGCGGATGTCGGATTTTTTACCGAATCCGATGCTGCGGTAATAACTGTGCATCTCTTCCGGGCTGTACATCAAAGAGATTTTGCTGGTGCCTACGTTGGAAGACTTCTGCATGATGCCGCGCACGTCGAGCGACGGATAAAGGTGCGTGTCGCGCACCGGATGGCCGCCTACGTTGTACGGACGGGTATCGAAATGCGAACGCGTGCTGATTTTTCCATCGTCCAATGCTTTGGCAATCGGAAACGGTTTCAAAACCGAACCGAATTCGTACATATCGGTTACGGCACGGTTGCGCCTGTGGTCACTGTCGGCTTCGGCCGGTTCGTTCGGGTCGTAAGACGGGCCGTTAACCAATGCCAAAATCTCGCCCGTGCGCGCATCCAAAACTACCGCACTGCCGGATTTTGCCTGATGGTAGGCTACTGCTTTGGTCAATTCGTCGTAAGCCAAAATTTGGATACGTTGGTCGAGTGCCAAAACGATGTCGCTGCCGTTTTCAGACGGCCTATTGTTTTCGGAATCGATGTTTTCGACGATTTGGCCTTTATTGTCCCGCAAAACATTGCTTTGGCCGTCTTTGCCGTGCAGTTCTTTTTCACGCGACAGCTCCAAGCCTTCCTGCCCCTGGCCGTCGATATTGGTAAAACCGATGATTTGCGCGAACAGGCTGCCCATCGGATAGTGCCGCTGCGGCTCTTTTTGGAAAGCCAGCCCTTTAATGCCCATATCGGCAATCTGCTTGGCCAATTCGGGCTTCATCTGCCGTTTTAAAAAGACGAAATCAATCTTCTTGCCCATGTCCTCTTTCAGGACAGACACACTTTTCTTATCGAGCTTGGACTGGATTGCAGGGTTCAATACATCCGCCAACTGCTGCAACTTCTCATCGGAAGGCAAATTTTCCAGTTCAGACGGCTTAACGTACAGTTCATAAGTCCCCGAATCGCCTTTCGCTTTGCCTTTGCGGAATTTCAAACCCTCGATTCCTAAAGCCTGGACGGCTTGGATGGTATTTTCGTTCAGACGGCGTGCAATAATCGAAACGGTGCTTTTGCGGTCTAAGCGTTCGCGGATGATTTCAGACGGCAAATCGATTAAACCCGACAATTCCTCTATCTGTTCGTCGGTCAAATTAGCCTCTGAAGGAATGGCGTACAGCGATTCGGCCGGCGCACTCAGAGCCAGCGTGGCACCGTTGCGGTCGCTGATGACACCGCGTGAGGCCGGCAGTTTGAGCGTACGGACAAAGCGTTTATTGCCCTCTTCGGTCAAAAATTCGTGATTTGAGGTTTGCAGATATAAGCCGCGCCCGATCAATGCCAAAAAACCGATACCGAGCGCACCCAGGACGAAAACAATCCGCCCGTTGCTGGTAACCGGTTTTTTGCCTACAGCCTGCTTGGGCAACATCTTCGGCTTATATTCGTTTTTAATCAACATGTAACTACTTCCGACTGCTTTTTATTCTATTTCGATAACTTTGGTATCCACCGCGCTCGGCTGTACCAATTTTCCTTTTTCGGCCGCCTTCCGAATCAGTTGGTGATTGGACAACTCGGCCTGTTTTAATTGCAGGCGCGAATACTCCTGCTCCAATTCTCTCTGCTGCTTTTCTGCCGCACTCAGTTCCGCATGCCGCTGGCGTGCCAAATTTTGCTGGGTAACCACGGCAAATCCGGAACCAACCGCCACCGTCAACAAAATAATATTAATGTAATTCATTTAAAAATCTGTTTTTCAGACGGCCTGGCCGTCCTCCGAAAATATACCGTCAGTCCGCTCTGCAATACGCAACACCGCCGAACGCGCACGCGGGTTTACAGCCACCTCGTCTGCCGAGGCCTTGATTGCCTTACCTATACTTTTCAACGGCGGCTGCGGCAAATCGGCCTCGCGCACGGCAGCCCATTTCGGCAACGGCGCATGTGTGGAATAGCGTTTGACAAACTGTTTGACAATCCTGTCTTCCAACGAATGGAAGGCAATCACCGCCAATCTGCCGCCGCTTTTCAGACGGCCTACCGCCTGAGGCAGCACCGCCGCTATTTCTTCAAGCTCACGGTTGATGAAAATCCGAATGGCTTGAAACGTCCGCGTCGCCGGGTCTTGGCCGCGCTCGCGAGTACGGACGTTTTGCGCCGCAATCTGCGCCAGCTTGCCGGTTGTATCGATGGGGCTGTCTGCCCGCTGTGCAACAATGGCACGCGCAATCTGGCGACTAAACCGCTCTTCACCATAATTTTTGATTACCTCGTGAATCTCATCCTCATCCGCAGACATCAACCATTCGGAGGCAGACATCCCCCTCGTTGTGTCCATACGCATATCCAAAGGCGCATCAAAGCGGAAACTGAAACCGCGCGAACCGTCGTCTATTTGCGGCGAGGAAATACCCAAATCAAACAAGGCACCGTCGATTTGGCCGATACCCAACCCATCCAAGGCCGTCTGAAAAGAGGAAAAACCGTCGTGTACCACGCTGACCCTGCCATCCCGATCCGCCAATTCGTGCGCAACGGCAATCGCCTGCGGGTCTTTATCGAAAACGACCAAGCGGCCCTTTTCTCCCAATCTGGACAAAATCAGGCGCGAATGACCGCCACGACCGAACGTGCCATCCACATATACGCCGTCTGAAACGACATTCAAACCGTCCACCGCTTCATGAAGCAGGACGGTAACATGTTGGAATTCCTGACTGCTCATAGCTGAAATCCGGCCTGGCCCAATTCGGATGCCAATTCTTCGGGATCGATATCCAATGCGGCTTCGTCTTTGAGATGGTATTTCTCCCTATCCCACAATTCGAGGCGGTTCATACGGCCGGTGAGGGAAACCTCTTTATCCAGCCGAACCTTGCGCCGCAAGCCGGCCGGCAGGAGAATACGGCCTGCCGCATCCATTTCCAGAACTTCGGCATTATTCAACAACAAATCGCGCCAAGCCGACAGCACGGGATTGCCTGCCGCATTGACCGCCATCAGCCTGGCCGCCTCCTGCTCCCACACACTTTCCGGATACAGCAGCAAACGTTCGCGGTTTTCCAGAGTTGCCACCAAGGCAGGCGTATACCGGCGCAACAACAGATCGCGGAATTTGGCCGGAACAGCCAAACGCCCCTTACTGTCGATGTTTAAATCATGAATGCCGCCGAACATAATAAATACGCCTAAACCCCGTTCTCAGGGAAAATTGACACACTTTGCACCACTTTCCCCCACATAAGACGAAACTATAAAAAAAAACCGGCACGCGGTCAAACCGGTTTGCCGGAAAAATAAAAAGGAGTAACAGGCACTTAAAAACCAAAATTTAAAGTAAATATACCTATATTGTTTGCTCAGAGCATTACATTACCAATCTTCTCCCTATAAAATACACAGACTTAACATTACTGCAGCCATTTCACACATCTTTATAAGCTGTATACTTGCTTACCAAACCGCTCCAAATATCATTTTATTTTTACACAACTTAACTATGAACACCCTTCATTTGCCCACCCCAAACCCTCAAGCTAAACAGTCCTCCAAAAAACTAGAGCAAATAATCTATAACGAAATCAAAACCTCAGGCGGCTGGCTGCCTTTTTCCCGATTCATGGAACTGGCCCTATACGCCCCTCGCTACGGCTATTACACCGGCGGCGCGCACAAGATAGGCGCGGAAGGCGACTTCGTTACCGCACCCGTCATCAGCCCGCTGTTCGGACAAGCCCTCGCCCGGCAAATCGACTTTCTTCTGCCGCAAACTGCGGGCATTGTTTACGAATTTGGTGCAGGAACGGGAGAGTTAGCCGCCACCCTGCTGAACAGCCTGTCAAACGACAATCTGAAAACGTATTTCATCATCGAACTTTCCGCCGAGCTGGCGGAACGGCAACTCGCACACATTAAACAAACCGCCCCCGAAGCAGCACACAAAGTCCGCCATCTGTCCGTCCTTCCCGACTCTTTCGACGGCATCATCATCGGCAACGAAGTATTGGATGCCATGCCATGCGAACTGGTCCGACGCAGCGGAGGCCGATTCCTGCAAATCGGCGTCGGGATAGAAAATGGGGAATTTTCCCTCATTCCGCACACCCTGAGCGACACCTCCCTCATAGATGCCGCACATAGCTATTTTCCTGATACCGAACCTTACACCAGCGAACTGCATCCGGCACAGTATGCCTTTATACGCACATTGGCCGACAAACTGCAACGCGGCGCCGTCATCATGATTGATTACGGCTTCGACGCTGCCGAGTACTACCATCTGCAACGGCATATGGGCACATTGATCGGCCACTACCGCCACCACACCGTCCACGACCCCTTCTTCAACATCGGTCTGACCGACCTGACCGCGCACGTCAACTTTACCGACATCGCCCAAGCCGGAACCGATGGCAGCCTGGATTTGATCGGCTACACCACACAGGCCGATTTCCTACTGAATTTGGGTATCACTGAACTGATTCCGCCCGACATCGCCCACGACTCGCCCGCCTATATTCAGACGGCCTCCGCCCTACACAAACTGCTGATGCCGCACGAAATGGGCGAATTATTCAAAGTCATCGCGTTCGGCAGAAACATAAGCATAGACTGGCAAGGCTTTGCGCGCGGCGAAATCTGCCACAAACTATAAATACTTTTTTAGCCGTAAAATCATATGGAAAGAAAAAAGCTTCGACAGACCTGTTGCCAGTTCCTGCAAAATCCGTATAATCACGGCTTCACTTCACGGCGAATTAGCTCAGTCGGTTAGAGCAGAGGAATCATAATCCTTGTGTCCGGGGTTCGAGTCCCTGATTCGCCACCAAATTCCGGGGGTATAGCTCAGTTGGTAGAGCGCTTGCATGGCATGCAAGAGGTCAGCGGTTCGATCCCGCTTACCTCCACCATATTTTCAGACGGCCTAATCAACTAGATTAGGCCGTTTTGTTTTACCGATACTTTGCACCAATCCGCGTATAAAGAATAAACGCATTTTCAAAACCAAGCTCAACCCACAACCATCAGGCCGTCTGAAAGAATTTCCATGCGCCCGAACCGCAAACTCCCCCTCCTCTTCGCCCTCCTACTCGGCTGTTCGCTGTTCGGCCTGTCGTCCTGCTCCCAGCAAGCGTTTTATTATCCCGATCACGCCGACTACGGCACACCTGCCCAAGCCGGATTGCAACATGAAGACATATTCTTTCAAAGCGAAGACGGCACCCGCCTGCACGGCTGGTTCATCCCGGCACAAAACGCAGGCGGCCTGATACCGGCGCGCGCCACCATCATCCATTTCCACGGCAACGCCCAAAACCTTTCCGCCCACAAAGAAGCCGCACAATGGCTGCCCACGCACGGTTACAACGTCTTCCTTTTCGACTATCGGGGCTACGGGCTTTCGGAAGGCCGGCCGAATCAGGCCGGACTGTTTGCCGACAGCAATGCCGCCTTGAATTATGTCCGCAGCCGTCCGGATGTGGACAAAAACCGCCTGCTCGTCTTCGGCCAAAGTTTGGGCGGCACCAATGCGATTGCGGCAGTCGGCGCAGGCAACCATGCCGGCATACGCGCCGTCGCCATAGAATCGACCTTCTCATCCTACTCCGATATTGCCAACGACAAATTCAGCGGCAGCGGCCTGCTGGTTCGCAACACTTACAGCTCCCGCCGCTTCATCGGCCGAATCAGCCCGATTCCCCTGCTGCTGATTCATGGAACCGCCGACCAAGTGATTCCGGACAAACACTCCCAAACACTGTTCGACTTGGCCGGCGAACCGAAACAGCTGGCACTCATCCCCAACGGCACACACCTCGGCCTGCAAGGCAAATCGGGATACGAACAACTGCTGTTAAATTTCTTCAACCGACACAGCGAATAATTTTGAGGCCGTCTGAAAATCAGTTTCAGACGGCCTCTTTCGTCAAAACGCCCGCCTAAATGCCACCGCCCGATAAACATGGGCAGGCAGTACGGTTTCATCGCCGGCCAAATCGGCAAGCGTACGCGCAACGCGCAAAATACGGTGGAAACTGCGCGCGGAAAGCGACAGCTTTTCCAGCATACCCGCCAACACCGCCTTCGCTTCCGGGCTGATTAAATCAGGCTTGTCCAAATCCGTCGGCAGCAATTTGCTGTTGGGCTTCCCCTGCCTCGCCTGCTGTCTGTCCCGCGCCTGCAACACCCTCCGCAAAACATCGGCACTGCTCTCGCCGAGCTTCATATCCGACAGTTCGGCAGCCGATAACACAGGTATTTCCACAATCAAATCAATCCTATCCAGCAAAGGTCCGGAAATTTTCCCGCGATACCGCGAAATGCTGTCGGGCGTACAACGGCAGGGCTTGGTCGGGTGGCCGAGATAGCCGCACGGACAGGGGTTCATCGCCGCCACCAATTGAAATTCGGCCGGAAACACCGCCTGCCGCGCCGCACGCGAAATATGGATTTCCCCCGTTTCCAAAGGTTCGCGCAACGCCTCCAACACCTTGCGGTCAAACTCCGGCAGCTCATCGAGAAACAAAATTCCCTTGTGGGCCAATGAAATCTCACCAGGCCGAAGATTATTGCTGTTACCGCCGCCCACCAAAGCCACCGTACTCGCGCTGTGATGGGGGCTTCTAAACGGCCTCTTGGCCGACTGCCCTTCGCCCTGTTGGGACAACAGCGACTGTAAGGCCCACACCGCCACCAACTCTTCGTCATCCAAGGGCGGCATAATGCCGGGCAGCCGCTGCGCCAGCATCGACTTACCCGTTCCCGGCGGCCCCGTCATCAAAAGGCTGTGGCCGCCGGCCGCCGCGATTTCCAATGCCATCCGTGCCGTATGCTGCCCTTTGACATCGGCCAAATCAGGTTGTGCGGCATTTTCAGACGGCCTCAAAGACACCGCAGACTCGGCAGGAGGCAGCATTTCAATCCCGTTCAAATGCGCGGCCACCTGTCCCAATGATACGGCCCCGAACGCGCCGACACCCTTCAAAGCCGCCACCTGCGCGGCATTTTCCGCCGGCAGCACGAAGGCGCGCCCCGCCCTCATTCCCTGCCAAGCCATAGCCAACGCACCGCGCACCGGCCTGAGCAGGCCGGATAACGCCAATTCGCCGGCAAATTCGTATCCGTCCAACTTGTCCGCCGCCACCTGACCCGAAGCCGCCAAAATACCGACCGCTATCGGCAAATCGAAACGGCCCGACTCTTTGGGCAAATCGGCCGGAGCCAGATTGACGGTGATTTTTTTGGCCGGAAAATCAAACCCGCTCTGAATAATCGCCGCCCGCACACGGTCGCGGCTTTCCTTTACCTCGGTATCCGGCAGGCCGACGATATTGAATGCGGGCAAACCGTTGGCCAAATGGGTTTCCACCTCCACCAAAGGCGCGTCCATGCCGTACAAAGCCCGGCTGTTTACAAGGGAAAAAGTCATAAATCCACATCCTGAAATCCGCAAACGCGGTGCACATGGCGGGATTATAGAGAAATCAATAAGAAACCGATACAAAACGCGAAACCGAACCGGCACGGCGGGCAAGCCTGCATCCCGCTACGGTAAAGTTTCCGCAACTGGGGAAAATGACGGATACAGGCCGTCTGAATATTTGCTAGAATACGTCCCGCCGTTTTCAGACGGCCCGTACATCAACAAAAAGGTAGTTTATGAAAACAGAGAAACCATACGGCAAAGGCTTTACCGGCTTCATTATCGGCCTCCTCCTGGCCACACTGATTATCGGCGGCTTGGTTTACGTGCTGGAAAATAACCGCAAACGCGACTTCAAAGACCCGATTGTCGAAAAAGAACTTCCCCCTCCCGAAGTCCTGACACCGAAACAACCCGCACCGCCGCCTGCCGCACCGCCGCAGCAGGAGCCCGCGTCCCAAGAAAAAATCGAACCGATTGAGCCGGCCGAACCGCCCGAAACCGTCAATCCGCCCGAAGAACCGAAACAGACCCGGGACGACGAACCGGAAAAACCGGAAGACAAACCCGCCCCTCCTCCGCCAACGGACCGCAAACACAAAGCCGACAACCGCAAACAGGCGGATAAAGACAAAAACCAAAACGACAAACTTACCCCCGAGCAAATATTGAACGGCCAGGCGGGTAAAAGGCAACGCGAAGCCGAACGCCGCAAAGCGCAGGCCGCATTGAGCGGACAAGCAGGCAAACCCGCCCCATCCGAAAGCGGTAAAGGCGGCAGCCAATCCGTCATCGTCCAGGCAGGCGCATACGGCAGCCGCGACAAAGCCGAAACCCAGCGCGCCAAATTGGCTGCGGCAGGCGTTCAGGCCGAAATTGCCGAAGCTTCCGTACAAGGCAAAACCATGTACCGCGTCCAAACCGCCCCGATGGACAAAGCCCAAGCGGCCGATGCACGCGGCAAACTGCAAAACAACGGGATAGACAGCTTCGTCCGCCCCGCCCGATAACCCCGTCTTACCAAGGAATCATCATCGTGAAAACAAAACATACCCTGTTGGCCGGCGTACTGGCCTTAGCCTTAGCCGCCTCTGCACAAGCCGAACTGGTTGAAGGCAAGGACTACACCGTCCTCAGCAAACCCTTGCCCCAACTCCAAAGCGGCAAAATCGAAGTAACCGAATTCTTCGGCTATTTCTGCGTCCACTGCTACCACCTCGAACCCGTCATGCAGAAACACAGCAAGAAATGGGCTTCCGACACCTATCTGCGCCCGTTGCACGTTGTTTGGCAACCCGAAATGATCGGCTTGGCGCGCGTGGCGGCTGCCGTAAACAGCAGCAACATGAAATATCAGGCCAATCTGCCGATATTCCGCGCCTTCTACGAAGAAAAAATCAACTTGGCCGACAGCGCGACCTTTAAAAAATGGGCGGCTGCGCAAACTTCTTTCGACGGTGCGAAACTGATTGCCGCCTATGATTCTTTCGGCAACCAGGCACAAGCCAAACAAATGGCCGACCTGACCGTCGAAATGAATATAGAGGGAACACCCACCATCATCGTCGGCGGCAAATACATGATGCGTTTTTCTGGCGGCGACTGGAACGTCTCCATGAACAAAGTGGACGAAATGATTGCCAAAGTACGCCAAGAACGCGGCATGAAAACACCGGCAGCCAAAGCCGCCATCGGCAACACTGGTGCCGCCATCGCCAAGGCAGCCAACAAATAAACCGCTTTTCTTGCTTTTCCATACAAACAGGCCGTCTGAAAACATTTTCAGACGGCCTGTTTCATATCCAATTATTATTCGGCGGCAATCATCAAAAAGCAGCCGATAATCCATCCCGTGAATTGACAGCAGGTTCACCGGTTTTCACCGCAGGCGTACCTGCCCGTCATGCATAAAGGCCGTCTGAAAAAACAGCGGCGGCAAACCGCATCCCTTATTTTCAGACGACCCTTAAACTGCTCACATCAGCGTTTCGGCATCTCCGCACGCCTTACTTCAAACCTGCCGTTTTCCACCGCGTCGATTAAATCGGCGGCACGCTTGTCTTGAGGATATTTTTTCGCATAAGCGCGCAACTCTTTCAATGATTCGGTTTTTTTACCTTGAGACAGCAAAGCCATGCCTAAAGGAAGACGGGAACGGTCGCTACCGCCCTGTACCGCTTCGTTCAGCATCTTGACGGCTGCATCCGTTTGACCTACCGAGGCAAGGAAACCACCGTATTCACCCTGCATGCCCGCACGCTGTTTCTGTGGCAACGCGGCCAGCAGCATCCGATAATGCTGATCGGCATAGGCAGCCGCATTGGGCACATCCAGATTATGGGCAATCCAACTCAACCGCGCGATGCTGTGCAACACGGAACGATATTGCTCGGGCTGTTTTTCTGTCACGATTTTTTGTTCAAGCAGGCCGCTGTAAAGGCGAGCCAACGTAACCGCATCTTTTTCGGCACGCTTCCTATCGGCCTCATTATCGAATTTAGGCGGATACTCCCCCGCATGGTCGGCCAAATCCTTACGGATTTTATCCGCCGCATCACCGTCGAAACCCTGATCGTGCAATACGCTTTTGACCACGTCATACTTCAGATAAGGTTTGGCGAATACAGTGGCACAGGCCAGCAGCAAGGTTGCAGCCAAAGCGGTTTTCTTCATCTCGAACTCCATTTGATCAATGTGGGAAAAGCCGCATTGTAGCGGCCGAACCGCCGTTTGCAAATCCTGCATGTGCGACGAAAAAAATTATAGGCGATGAAACGGAAATATATTCAAAGGTTTGCACAAAAAGCTAAAAAACAATAACAAAATCAAAGCAAAAATCTTGTCTAGGCCGTGAAAAGCCGTGATAATGCCGCCTTTTGGTTTGTTCAAACAGAAAGCACGAAAAATGGCGTTAATCGTACAGAAATACGGCGGCACTTCGGTAGGCTCCGCCGAGCGCATCAAGAATGTGGCCAAACGTGTCGCCCAAACCCGCGCCGAAGGCCACGACGTAGTAATCGTGGTATCGGCCATGAGCGGCGAAACCAACCGTTTGGTGGCTCTGGCGCACGAAATGCAGGAACTCCCCGACCCGCGCGAAATGGATGTGGTGCTGGCCACCGGCGAACAGGTAACCATCGGCCTTTTGGCCATGGCCTTGAAAAACATCGGCGTGGATGCGAAAAGCTACACCGGCTGGCAGGTCGCCGTCCAAACCGACAACGCGCACACCAAAGCCCGCATCGACCATATCGACGGTGATAAAATCCATGCCGACCTCAAAGCAGGCAAAATAGTGATTGTCGCCGGTTTCCAAGGCATTACCGCCGACGGTGACATTTCCACACTGGGTCGCGGCGGTTCCGATACTTCCGCCGTCGCACTGGCCGCCGCGCTGAAAGCCGACGAATGCCAGATTTATACCGATGTCGACGGCGTGTACACCACCGACCCCCGCGTTGTCCCCGAAGCGCGCCGCATGAGCACCATTTCGTTTGAAGAAATGCTGGAGCTGGCCAGCCTCGGCTCGAAAGTCTTACAAATCCGTTCGGTGGAATTCGCCGGAAAATACCAAGTCCGCCTGCGCGTCTTGAGCAGCCTGCAGGAAGGCGGCGAAGGCACCCTGATTACCTTTGAAGAGGATGAGAATATGGAAAAAGCCGTTGTAAAAGGCATCGCATTCGATAAAAACCAAGCCCGCATCAACGTGCGCGGCGTATCCGACAAACCGGGCATCGCCTATCAAATCTTAGGCGCGATTGCCGATGCCAACATCGAAGTGGACATGATTATCCAAAATGTCGGCGCAGAAGGCACCACAGACTTCTCATTCACCGTGCCGCGCGGCGACTACAGACAAACGCTGGATTTAATGAACGGTCTGAAAGAAAGCTTGGGTGCTGCCGAAGTAAACGGCGACGACACCGTTTGCAAAGTATCCATCGTCGGCGTGGGTATGCGCTCGCATTCCGGCGTGGCGGCAACCATGTTCCGCTCACTGGCCGAAGAAGGCATCAACATCCAGATGATTTCCACTTCCGAAATCAAAGTTTCCGTGTTGATTGACGAAAAATACATGGAACTGGCTACCCGCGTATTGCACAAAGCCTTCGGTTTGGAACAGGCTTAAACCGCCGAATCAAACAAAAGGCCGTCTGAAAAAACCATTTTCAGACGGCCTTTTTTCTCATACCAAGAACTTTCAACTGCTAACGCTTTAAGGCCAAGGTCAGCACCCCACCGGCAATCAGCGCGATACCCAGCCATTCCTGAGAAGACGGCCTTTCCTTCAGAAATACCACGGCAAACAAAGCCACCAAAACGATGCTGAACTTATCCACCGGTGCCACTTTCGACGCTTCGCCCATCTGTAAGGCTTTGAAGTAGGCCAGCCATGATGCGCCCGTCGCCAAACCCGACAAAATCAGAAACGTCCAGTTTTTCGCACTAAAGTCGCCCACGCCCTGCCATTTGCCCGCATAGCTCAAAAAAGCCGCCAACGCCGCAATGATGACCAGCGTGCGGATAAAGGTGGCGAAATCGGAATCGATGCCCTGCAAACCCGCCTTGGCAAAAATCGCCGTCAGCGCGGCAAAAAAAGCCGATGCCAGTGCCCAATAAAACCAAGTATGTCCCATCAAACTGCCTCTTTCAGACGGCCTCTGCCGCACAACGGCTTACAAGCCGTTCGTTTTCAGCCATTTTTCCAAATCTTCCGCACTGATGCCGCCGTTGTCTTCAAAGTCCAATTTATTCTGCTGCCTGCCTTTGGCGTATTTGGCCAACACGGGCGTGCCTGAAAGGTTGTAACGCTGTTTGAACGCCGCCCACTCGTCCTTCTGCCCGCGCAGGCGGTGGACATTGACGAACCAAATCTTGCCGTCCAATTTGTGTTGGGCGATATAGCGTTTGAACAATGGTTCGAAAGCGGCGCAGTCGCCGCAGCTCGGCCGGCCGATGTAGACGTAGAGGGTCTCGCCTACCGCCACACGCCGCTCGAAATCTGCCGGAGTCAGACTGCCGAGGTGGAAATAAATGTCGCTGTAAGTATCCTGATAGTTTTTGGTGTTTTCCGCCGCCAGCTTGGCAGCAACCTGCGCTTCGTTGAGTTGCGCCTGCCATTTGCCGTTGCTCCCGCAGGCAGCCAAGGCAAAAACAGCAGTGGTTAAAGCGATGGTTTTCAGCGATTTTTTCATGTCGTTCTCCTTTCGTTGCTTGGAAAACCTATTTTAATCCCAGTGCCTCTTGCCGACAATCGCAGGGCTTGATTTTGACGATGAGGCCGTCTGAAAACGTTCAGACGGCCTCATGTTTGGTTTGCCTATTCGGCAGTCGGTGCGGCAGTTTCCGGCACTTTTTCCGTTTCGGCCTTCCCGCCGTGCTTAGGTGCGGGTTCGGGAACGGGTTTGACCTCGGGCGGCGGCAAGGAAAGGTCTTTCAGCAGGCGGCGGTATTCCTCGGAACGGCTGAGCAATACACGGCCTGCCTCCTTCAAATCGTTTACCTCGTTTGCGGGCAGATAAAAACTGGTCGGAATATTCAGCACACTGTTGCGCAGGCCGGATTCGGGCAGGTCGCGCAGGTTGAGGCTGACGAAATACATATTCGCATGGTTGGCATTTCCGCTGTTTTTGGCCTCTTCGTTCCATTGGTCCGCCAACATGCGGAAACGGCGCAGCGTTTCTTGCGAGAAACGGTCGATGGGGATGTCGATGACGGCATTGGTAACCGCACGCAGGCCGGGCACATTGGCCGAGCGGTCGATATCGTTAACCGGATTGTTTTGCGCGTTCACATTGATGATGACGATATGCCGCGCCCGGTTTGCCCGTATCTGTTCGCCGAGCGAATCGCCGTAAAGTTCGGACATATCGAGCAGGCTGCGCAGGCCGAGGTTGTCGGTCAAACCGCCGTCGAGCAAGTGGATGTACGGCCGCTCTTTGCTGTTCTGATAAGCCGCCACGCCCTGCCCCAACATTTCCAACCTGGTTTGCAGCTGCAACTTGTCGGCGGAAAAATTATCCACCACCGCGCGGCTGATTTTTTCCGGCAGGCGGTAGCCGCAATTGCCGCCGTTGTTGTTCAACGTCAGCGGTGCGAACACCAGCGGCACGGCACTGGAAGCGGCCACGGCACGGGCGATTTTCAAATCCGAAAGGTTCAGGCACATCATATCGAAATATTCCTGCGTGAACTCGAAACGGTTGCCCAGCGACATATCCGTGGCGGTAATCACCGCAAACGGCCCTTTGCGGCGCGAAGCCAAATCGCCGAAAGTAGCGTTTTTAAACAGGGTGCTCTCAAACTGCTCCTGCAACAGGTCGCCCCGGCCGAACTCTGGCGATGTCAGGCGCGGCACATTCGCCAGCGAAAAAACCTGTTTCGATACCTGCCGCTGGAAATTCTGCTTCAAAAAACGGCGTTCGAACAACGGAATCGTTTCCTTACCGTGCAGCGAAAAATAAGCCGCCAACACCGAACCGCCCGACACGCCATATACCAAATCCACCGCTTCCAACAGGCTTTTCTCCCGTCCGCCGCTGTAAATTTTCTGCTTGTCCAACTCTTCCAGCACACCGTAGCCCAAAGCCGCCGCGCGCGTACCGCCGCCGGAGAACATCAGCACCACCAGCATATCGTCGTCTTGGGGTTTGCCCGCCTCGCCATCGAAACGGTAGCCTTGCCAACGGTCCACCTTATCAATGGTTGCCACCGGCTGATACTGAAATTGGGCGCAGGCCGACAAACCGGACAAAGCCACCAGCAACACCGCCTTTTTCAGACGGCCGAAAAAACGTCCAGCCATAAAAACATCCTCCCCATCCTTTCAGACGGCCTCTCAATCCACTCAGACCGTCTGAATGCAAAGCTTCAATAAAGTCAAAACACAAGCGTGCATCACTGCGCCTTATCGCCGATTTTACTTTCCCGACCCTGCAACAAATTCAAAATATTCGCCTTATGGCGGAACAGCACCAACACCGCCACCGCCGCCGTTACCGCCACCCACGACCCGTGCGGCATAAAAAACCACGCCGCCGGCACACTGATTACGGTCGCCACCAAAGCCGCCAGCGACGAAACCTTGAAACCGAACGCCATCACCAGCCACACCAATGCACACACCAAAGCCGTCGGCCACGACAAAGCCAGCAACACACCCAAAGCCGTCGCCACACCCTTGCCGCCCTTAAAGCCGAAAAACAACGGCCACATATGCCCGACCAAAGCCGCCAGCGCAGTCAGCCCCACCGCCGTATCGCTCAAACCCAAAACACCCTGCAAACCCTTGGCCAGCAGCACGGCAAACAAACCTTTCAACGCATCGCCCAACAAAGTCAGCACCGCCGCCTTTTTCCTGCCGCTCCTCAACACATTGGTCGCCCCCGGGTTTCCCGAACCGTAAGTACGCGGATCGGCCATCCCGTAATACTTCGACACAATCACCGCAAACGACAGCGAACCAATCAAATAAGCCGCAGCCACCACCAAAAAATCAGACATCATCAATCCATCTTGTTTTAGAATGCGGCGCATTCTATCCGAAAACGGAGCCACGCGAAAATGGACAAAATCTTCCTACACGGCCTCAAAGCAGACACCCTGATCGGCGTTTACGAATGGGAACGCAAACAACCGCAAACCCTACTGATCGACCTCGACATCGGCCTTCCCCCGCGCCGCGCCGACGATGACGACATCGGCAGCACCGTCCACTACGGAGAAGTCTGCGACGCCGTCCGCAACAGCCTGGAAACCCGCCGCTTCCATCTGCTCGAAACCCTGGCCGAACACATTGCCTCACTGATTCTGAACGACTTTCCCGCAGTATGGGTGAAAGTACGGCTGGTCAAACCCGGCATCCTGCCCGACGTGCGCGAAGTAGGCGTGGAAATCGAACGGGGACAGCCTGTCGAATAAAACACTCTAACAAATAACAGAAGACCGCGTCTGAAAACAAATTTTCAGACGGCCTTCCTTTATCTTCTATTATCTTCTATCTTCAAACCACTTGGAATCAGGGAATACCAACAATCCCAACTCAGTCAATCACAACGGACACCTAGACTGAACCTGCCATCTAAACATCGTTTAGATAAAAAAATAACTGCCCGGAAGCAGTTAGATTTCACAGTGTACGGAGAAGACGCAAACTAGGCTTTTAATAGACTGTTTATTAAACATTTTATTTTCATAATACTCCAACATACCCCCAAATATACCCCCAATTTGCACAAGTCAAAATTTTAGGCAAGGGTTTTGTTGCTCCCATGATACGCGGGCGGATGCCAGCTTTTCGCGGGGGAAATACAAGGGGGCTCGGTTCGGGTGTCAAAATCCCTGTTCCGTGTTAGTCATGCGGGGATGAAGAGGGGGTTAGAATGAAGTAAAGCTGTTGCCCTCTCCCCGCAATAGTTCCATTAGGCGCGGATGAATGAATAGTTTGTCTCTGCCGATGGCGATTTCTTGCAGTACGCCTAT
Source organism: Neisseria sp. HMSC31F04 (assembly GCF_001807735.1). Taxonomy (NCBI): domain Bacteria; kingdom Pseudomonadati; phylum Pseudomonadota; class Betaproteobacteria; order Neisseriales; family Neisseriaceae; genus Neisseria; species Neisseria sp. HMSC31F04. Next base: position 38,164 of record NZ_KV790822.1, read on the forward strand.
GTCTGAAAGCTCTTTCAGGTACTTAGAGGCCGTCTGCCGTTTGGCTATCCCTGCCGCTTCTAGGTTGGCAATGCGTGTATATGGCTGCTCAAACAGAAGATTTACCAGTTCGTGCGTGTAGATTCCTTGTGCGTGTGTCCGTATATGTTGCCGTGTCTGCTCGAACAGGCGGCGTATCGCATCTATTTTCGCTACCGTCCAATCGGCAGTGTCGGCTACGCCGTCTAAGATGTAGATTATCCAGCTTTCCCAGTCCTGCCGTTCGGTTACGCCTAAAAGCAGGCGGTAATAGTCCGCCCTGTTTTCGATAATGTAGCGGCTCAAATACAAAATAGGCAAATCCAAAAGCCCTTTTTCAATCAATAACAGGCTGTTCAATATGCGCCCCGTCCGCCCGTTGCCGTCCGTAAACGGGTGGATGGCTTCAAATTGGTAATGTGCCGCCGCCATGATGATAAGCGGGTCTAAATCGCCGCTTTCGTGAATAAACCGCTCCCAATTTGCCAACTTGCCGCGTATGGTTTCTTCTCCTTCGGGCGGGGTATAGACAACATTTCCGCTGTTGCCTCCTTTTAGGGCTGTGCCGCCTGTTTTGCGGATGGCCATTTCATAGGGGTGCTTGATGGCGTTGCAAACCATGATGGCGGTTTGTGTGCATAAAGGGCGGCTCGTCAGTGATTCATATCCTGCAAACAGGGCGGTGCGGTATTGCAGGGCTTCTTTCGTGGCAGGGTCTTGCCGTTCCGTGTCCATTTGCAGGGATTGAAAAAGCTTGTCCGTGGTGGTTACGATGTTTTCAATTTCCGAACTTGCGCGGGCTTCCATAACGGGAAGGGTGTTAATCAGCATGGCTTGATTAGGTATCAGTTCTGCCGCCTGCTTTAAACGGGCAAGGGATGCACGGGCGGCTATACAACGTTTCAGAATGGTTTTGCTTTCAATATCCTGCTTTGGCGGCAGGGGTGGTAAATCGCTATAGGGAATATCGGGCTTCCAGTTGCTCATGTTTAAAATTTCGGAAAATTTAAAGACGTTTCCAGTATATGCTTACGCCGCGTACATATCAAGGATATATGTTTAAAAATTTGGCTTTTGTAAATATATGGGCGGGGAAGTAGTCCGTAAAAGTCAATTTGCATGGGGTTATGCCCCGTAATCTCCCGCAGTTCGGCCAGCAGTTCAAGCGGCCAGTCTGCCAGCGGTATCACGTGCGGCGGCTTCGGGACGGTCTTTTCGTGCTTCATTCGTTCGGCGGATATCGTCCACGTGCCCGCCTGAAAGTCTATTTCCTCCCACCTGCCGCCCCTTAGTTCGGTATTGCGGACAAACACCAGCATGATTAGCAGCAGGCCGATTCTGTTTGAATGCTCCACGTCTGCCGGTATCAGGCGGCGGTAAAACTCCGTCAGTTCTTCGCGCGGCAGGGCGGGGCGGTTGGTTGCGGGTTTGGGCGGGATATACTGCCGCAATATGCGGACGGGGTTTGATTCCGTGATTTCAAGCATGGCGGCATAGTCGAAAACCGCCGCCGTCCATTCCCTGATTTTTTCGGCTGTGTTATGCACGCCCCGCGTCATGATGCCGTCCAGCAGGGCTTTGATATGGGTTACCCTGATTTCCTGTATCGGCATTGCGCCGATGGCGGGGAATACTTCGGCTTCCAAATACCGAAGCACGCGGGCGGCGTGGTTCTCTTTCCAGCGGCGCAGGTTGTCGGAATGCCAGCGGCGGGCAATGGATTCAAAAGTATTTAGGGCGGCGGCTTTGCGTTCTTCCTTTTCCTGTTGCTTGGCCGCGCTAGGGTCTTGGCCGTCTGAAAGCAGGCGGCGGGCGTTTTCGGCGGCTTGGCAGGCTTCGGAAAGGGAAACGGCGGGATATTTGCCGATGGTCAGTGTTTTTTCTTTGCCGTCTATGCGGTATTTCAGGCGGAAGATTTTGCCGCCTGCGGGGGTAACTTCAAGATACAGGCCGCCGCCGTCAAACAGTTTGGCTTTCTTCCCTGCTTCGGTCGGCTTGGCGTTTCTAATTTGGCGGTCGTTTAGGGGCATTTTGGGGGTATGTTTTCGGGGGTATTTTCAGATGCCCCCAAATATACCCCCAGTTTTCGCTTTACTCAATTACACGGCAATGGGCGGGATTGGACAATCAGGAAGGGGCAAGCAGGATGGCAATCGGCCTGCAAGCCCCGTGGTTATTGGATTTGGTTTATGGCATTGGACGGTATTAGACAAAAAAATAACCGCTCGAAAGCGGTTGATTTTTATAGTGTGGTGCCCAGGGTCGGACTCGAACCGACACACCTTGCGGCGGGAGATTTTGAGTCTCCTGTGTCTACCAATTTCACCACCTGGGCAGGTAGGAAAGCCGCCATTATAGCGTGAAAATCATACTTGTAAAGTGAATTTTGCCAATAATATTTATTCTGTTGAAAATAAAAGAAATTAAGTAAAAGAATGTAGAAACTTTTCCCCACGTCAAATTTACTGCCTTTTTCCCTGCATCTTCATTCCACTGACTGTTAAAACAAGGTAATATTCGGTATCTATTTCCTTCTTAACCGAACAAAGGAGTTATCATGAAATACCGTCCTTTAGCCCTGTTAATGGCCCTTGCACTCGCCGCCTGTTCTCAGGAAGCCGCTCAGAATAACAGCGGGCAACAGCCTGCTTCGCCGACCACATCTTCTACCGGCGAACCTGCCGCATCTGCCGCTTCAAGCACATCTGCAATCGCGCCCAAGCACGGTGAATTTTTCGGCACCGACATGAGGAAAGACGATATCGGCGGTGATTTCACGCTGACTTCGGGCGACGGCAAGCCGTTTGCCATCAGCAGCCTGAAAGGGAAAATCGTTCTGCTGACTTTCGGGTATACCAACTGTCCGGATGTCTGCCCTGCCAGCCTGCTGACTTACAGCGAGGTGATCGATCAGCTGGGTGAGCAAGCCAAAGATGTGTCCGTCGTATTCGTCAGCGTCGATCCTGAACGCGATACGCCTGAAGTAATTGACAAATATGTGAAAACTTTCAACAAAAACTTTATCGGCCTGACTGCGACCGGTGATCAAAGCATTCCGGTCGTCAAACAGCAATACCGCGTGGTGTCGTCCAAATCGCAGGAGCAGTCGGCCGATATTTATTTGATCGACCATACTGCCGGCACTTATGTTTTGGATAAAGAAGGCAATACCGTTTTGATGGAGAATTACGGCCGCACTTCAACCGAGATTGCCGCCGACGTCAAAAAACTGCTGCAATCCTAACCATTTGCGCCAGGCCGTCTGAAACGCCTGCCGTATTGTTGCAGGCATAGCATTTTCAGACGGCCTTATCCACAGGAACACACCATGTCCGAGCAAAATCTGACCATCGCCTTGTCAAAAGGGCGCATTTTCGATGAAACCCTGCCGCTGCTCGCGGCGGCGGGCATTGAACCGGTTGAAGACCCCGAACAATCGCGCAAGCTGATTATCGGCACCAACCATGCCGACATCCGTTTGGTCATCGTCCGCGCCAGCGACGTTCCGACTTATGTCCGATACGGTGCTGCCGATTTCGGCATTGCCGGCCGCGACGTGTTGATTGAAAACGGCGGCGAGGGGCTGTACCAGCCTTTGGATTTGCAAATCGCCAAATGCCGCATGATGGTGGCCGTTCCCCAAGGCTTCGATTACGCTGCCGCATCACAGCCCGGCTGCCGCCTGCGCATCGCCACCAAATACCCCGATATTGCGGCGGAGCACTTTGCCGCCAAAGGCGTTCATGTGGATATTATCAAGCTGTACGGCTCGATGGAACTTGCACCGCTGGTCGGCCTGTCGGATGCCATTGTCGATTTGGTCTCCACCGGCAACACGCTGAAAGCCAACCGTCTCGAAGCGGTGGAACATATTTGCGACATTTCCAGCCGCCTGGTGGTCAATAAGGCGGCATTGAAAGTGAAACACGCGCGGCTGCAACCGATTATCGAAGCATTTGCCGCCGCAATCGGACAATAGGCGGCACTTCCCGCACCGCATCCTTTAGAAAGGAAGCAATATGGCACATCTGCTGATTGATACCGTAAAAACCGATGCCGGAAAAAAATACCTGCCCTTCGGCAGGCATGATGTCCGGTTGTTTGCCGACAAGAAAACCGCCCGTCCGTTCCGCAAGCTGGCCGCCTCTGCCGACGGAACCTGCCCTGAGTGCGGGGGCAACGCCGCATTGCACTTGGTCATCCCGCCCAAAGACAAATTCACCCGTACCATACTGAAAACGGTCAAAGTTATTTTGTCCGGCCATCCCGAAGCCAAAATCGCCGTCATCAGCCCGCGCGGAAAACTACAAAAAAAACTGGAGCGTTTGCAGCAAAAATATCCGGCGTCGCAGATTATGAGCAGTTCCAAACTGGGCAAAAAAGTCCGCAGCTTCCTGTATCACGACGAAAGACCGTCTGAAAGGCCGTCTGAAAACCCGCCGCAGCCGCTTTCCGCAGAAGAAGAAAACGAATTGATCAAACGCGTGGCTGAAGAAATAGAAATCACCGTCGGCCTCACCCTGCCGCCGCAGATGGAAGAAACCGCACTGCCCGGATTGTCCGACACCCTGCGGCAAATCAGGAGAAACCGGCCGAAGAAGAAAAACGCACTGCTGCACCTGCTGACACAGCAACACGGCAGTGAAGCCCAACAGTATTTGGACGCACTGCTGGAGCAAAACCTGATTAAAATCGATGCGGCGGAAAACGTCCGCTACCGCTGACTTTCAGTCGGCCCCTATCATCAACAGGCCGTCTGAAAACCAAACCGCAGCCGCACAAACATCTTTCCACCACTACCCAATCCATTAAAAAAAATGAAATTCTTCCAACATCCCGTTTGGGCGATGGCCTTCCGCCCGCTCTATTCACTGACCGCCGTTTACGGCGCACTTTCCGTCCTACTCTGGAGCTTCGGCTATCAAGGCACGCCGCAGCTGCCCGGATTCCTTTGGCACGCCCACGAAATGATTTGGGGCTACGCGGGCGGCGTGGTCGTCGCCTTCCTGCTGACCGCCGTCGCCACTTGGACGGGCAAACCGCCCGTGAGCGGGCAACGGCTGGCCCTGCTGGTCGGCCTCTGGCTGCTGGCGCGCCTGTTTGCCTTCATTCCGAACGCGGCCCTGCTCTCCGGCGTGGCCGGGACGGCCTTCTACTGGCTGGCGGCCTTTTATATGGGCCAGTCGGTTTTTGCCGCCGAAAGCAAACGCAACTATATCGCCGTATACGCCCTCATCCTGATGGGCATCACGCTGGCCGTCTTCCACACGCGCCTATCGGTCGGCAGCACCGCATCGCTGCAAGACGACCTGTTTGCCGGACTGGTCATGGTGGCCGGTTTTATCGGCTTGATCGGTTCGCGCATCATCGGCTTCTTCACATCCCGCCGTTTAGGCACGCCGCAACCGGCCTCGCCGCAATGGGCGTTGATGGCACCGCTGGTCTTGCCGATGCTGATGGCGGCTTTGATGACGCTGCGCCTTGCCCTGCCGTTGGCGGCATTGTGCGGCATCGCCTGCGGCCTGCTCGGACTGGTTCAAACCGTGCGCTGGTGGGCGAAAGGCACGGCCAAAGAGCCGCTGTTGTGGACACTGCACATCGGCTACGCCGCCACAGCCATGGGCTTAATTATCATGGGTTTCGGCCAATGGATACCGAAACTGATGAGTCCCGGCGTGCACTTTATCGCCGTCGGCGGCATCGGCCTGCTGACTGTCAGCATGATGACCCGAACCGCCCTCGGCCACACCGGCCGCCAGCTCTACCCCGCGCCGAAACTGATGCCTACCGCCTTCTGCCTGATGGTTGGCGCACTGTTTTTCCGCACGCTGGCTGCGATCATGCTGATGACCGTACATCCGACTGCCTACCTGCACAGCCTGCGCTGTTCGGGCGTATTGTTCGCCGCCTCGCTGCTGCTGTACGCATGGCGTTACATCCCGTGGCTGACGCGTCCGCGCTTGGACGGCAAACCCGGATAAGCATTGAGCTTGAAGAGGCCGTCTGAAAATGTTTTGCGCTTTGCATAAGCCGACGTTTTCAGACGGCCTCTCCGTTTGCTGTCGGATTCGATGAATGCATCAAAGCAGATAAACACTTTGTTTGACAAGGCAACATCCGTCCGCCATAAACAACAAAAGGCCGTCTGAAAACACGCAACCCGACTCCGGGCGGTTTTCAGACGGCCTCAAACCCTTATATTCAAGCGTGCCGGAATAGCGCAACCATCCGCCGCGCACCTTCCACGCATTCTTCCACGCCCGCCACCAGGGCGATGCGCACATAACCTTTGCCCGGATTGCCGTTCGGCGTATCCCGCGCCAAAAAGCGCCCCGGCAGCACCTGTATCGCCGCCTCGCGCCATAGTTTTTGCGCAAACGCCAAATCATCCCCGTCTGGCACTTTCAGCCAGATATAAAACGAAGCATCAGGCATTTTCACGTCGAACACCTGCTGCAATACAGGCACCACCTGCTCGAATTTGGCCTGATAAAGACGGCGGTTTTCCGCCACATGGGCTTCATCGTCCCATGCGGCAATGCTGGCGCGCTGCACCGGAACACTCATCGCGCTGCCGTGGTAAGTGCGGTAGAGCAGGAAGGATTGCAGCAGTTCGGCATCACCCGCCACAAAGCCGGAACGCAGGCCGGGCACGTTGGAACGTTTCGACAGGCTGGTAAACATCACGATCCCTTTGCGGCCGCGCCCCAGCATTTCAGCCGCCTGCAAAGCCCCCAGCGGTTTGCGGTTGTCGAAATAAATTTCGGAATAGCATTCGTCTGAAGCGATGACAAAGCCGAATCGGTCTTGCAACGCAAACAATTCGCGCCAGTCGTCAAGATTCATCACGCTGCCGCTCGGATTGTCTGGAGAGCAAACCAAAAGCAGCTTCACGCGCGGCCAAACGTCGTCGGGAACGCAACGCCAGTCGGGCAGGTGGCGCGGCGGGCTGCTGTTGGCAAAGCAGACTTCGCCGCCACCCAGCAGGGCGGCACCTTCGTAAATCTGATAAAACGGATTCGGGCAAACCACCACGCCGGTATCATCTGCAACAGGGTCGAGTACCACTTGGGCGAAGGAAAACAATGCCTCGCGGCTGCCCAACACGGGCAGGATTTCCGTTTCCGCATCCAATTGCAGGCCGTCATAGCGGCGCGCCAGCCAACGGGCGCATGCTTGGCGCAATTCGGGCAGGCCAGCGGTCAGCGGATATTTGGCAAACTCCGCGCCCGCCGCCTGCAGGGCATCGGTGATCACGGCGGGCGTGGGATGCTTCGGCTCGCCGATCTGCAACATAATCGGCACCAGGCCGTCGGGCGGATTGATGCCTTGCAAAGCCTCGCGCAAACGGGCGAAGGGATAGGGTTTGAGTTGTTTCAACAGGGAATTCATAATCATCAAAATGGCTGGTTGTAATCCGGCAGGATTCTAACAGAAGGAAAAGGCCGTCTGAAAAACTGTTTTCAGACGGCCTTCAATCGGTTATTGCCTTAGGCTACGCTAAAGCCTGCATCGGCAATGGCTTTTTTCACGGCATCCACATCCAAACCTTCACCGTGGGTAATCACCACCACACCGGTTTCAAAATTCGCGTTCACCATGCGGACATTCGGCACGGCTTCAGCTTGGGTAATCAATTTGCGGGAATCTTCCTTGCTGCTCATCCCGGTAACGTCAAATTTCATTTGCGGCATATTTTTACCTCTTTAAAAGATATCCAATAAAAATGAGTAATCCATCAGCTTTCCCGACATCATTGTTATTGTCTCGGAAAATTTGAGTGCTGCGGTGTAATCTGTCTTCCCTGTCACTCACAGCTTGGCAGATGCGCTTGGAAAGCATGTCTTTGATTTTGCCTTTAATTGCAGGCTTTGTCTATTTTGTTTAAACATATTTCATGCAGACAGGCACAATATTCCACGTTCAAAAACATATAAGGCATTATTTGTCATAAATAATATTTGATTTCCCCGAATCAGCCGAAGATATAATATTTTCATAACCATACGAATCTTTACCGCACTTGCCGAAATCCGGTTGGCAAACCGGCAGGCAACCGTCCGGCGATACGCCACCCTCTCAAGTAATTTTCTGTACAATGCGGCACCGTTTTCCAAACAATCCCATTAAACACATCATGACCGGTATCTTTTCCAAACTCGAAGCTTTCTGGTGCCGCCCGCCCGTATATTGGCTGCTGATTCCCCTGCTGGCCGCCGCCACGCCGCTCACTTTCGCCCCCTACTACCATTTCTGGCTGATGCCTTTGTTGTTCGCGGCCTTCATCCGCCTGTTGGAGCTCCGTCCCGACGTTCGAACCCGCAGTGCCTACCTGTTTGGCCTGGTTGCCTATACCGTTCAGTTTTATTGGATACACACCGCCCTGCACGACGTTTCCGGCCTGCCCAATCTCTACGCCCTCCCCCTCACCATGCTGCTGCCGGCCTATCTGGCACTATTCCCCGCCACCGCCGTTTGGCTCTGGAACCGCATCCGTTTAAACCGTTGGCTGCATACCGGCCTTGCACTGCCGGTTTTTTGGACATTGGCGGAATTTGCCCGCGAACGTTTGCTGACCGGATTCGGCTGGGGGGCATTGGGTTATTCCCAAATTGCCGACCACGCCCCACTGGCCGGTTTCGCTCCTTTGGGCGGCATTCATTTGGTTACATTCGCCACCGCGTTACTCGGTGCATGGCTGGTTTTACTGGTGGACAACAAAGGCCGTCTGAAAAAACGCTTGGCCCTTGCCTGCGCCGTTGCGGCATTATTATTCGGCGGCCATATCGCCAAGCAAACCGATTTCACCCAACCCACAGGACAAACCGCCACCGTCGCCCTGGCTCAAGGCAATATCGAACAACACTTAAAATTCCGCAACGACCAAGTCCTGCCGACTTTGGATCGTTATTTCCGACAAATCGCCGACACGCATGCCGATATCGTCATCCTGCCCGAAACGGCATTCCCCGTGATGCTCCAAGAACTGCCTGACCACATCATTGCAGAATTTGCCGAACAGGCCCGTCAAAACGGCAGCGCCTTAGCTGTCGGCACCATGCAATACACGGCTGACGGTATGAATTATCAAAATGCCGTCGTCAATCTGACCGATTACCGCATAGGAGCGGCCAATATTCCGTTTTACGCCAAAAACCACTTGGTTCCTTTCGGCGAATACAAACCCCTGCAGTCCTTAACCGCCCCGCTCTATCAAATGATGGATATGCCCTTGTCCGATATTCTGCACGGCGGAGAGGCGCAAAAACCGTTTCCCATGAAAAACCAACAGGTAGCATTTAATATTTGTTATGAAGACGGTTTCGGCGACGATTTAATCGCCTCTGCCAAACAATCCACCCTGCTCGCCAACGCCAGCAACTTGGCTTGGTACGGCGACTCCAATGCCATGTTCCAACATCTGCAGCAATCGCAAGCGCGCGCATTGGAACTGGGCCGTTACATGGCCAGAGCCACCAATACCGGCGCGACCGCCATCGTAGACAACAAAGGACGCATCGTTGCCATGGCACCCACTAATACCGCAACCGTATTGAAAGAAGAAATTCAAGGCTATCAGGGAGAAACACCTTATATGCGTTTGGGCGGTTCTTTGCCGTTCATCGGCCTATTATCCGTATTCGCGGCGGTTTTTCTGGCTGTCGGGCTCAAACGAAGCAGATAAAGAAAGCCTTCAAGTGAAGCAGATAAAAAATACCGGAACCACTTGATGGCTCCGGTATTTTTATAGTCATTACAAAAACTTTGCCTCAACAGTTTTACGGCACCCTGAGATTTTAGGCAAAAAATTTATGCAAAAAAATGCACACATTTTTTCAAATGTGTGCCAAGTCTACAAAGGAGAAATAGAGGAGAAACTGTTAAGCCGCTATTGCAAGCCACTTAACGGGTATAATTATCTTGTGGAACCCATTTCCGGTCAAGCCCTTCCTTCTTTTTTGCAATAACAGCACTATTCTTATCAAAAAATATACAAAAAAGGAAAAATAAATAAAATCGAGTTTTATTTTTTCAGTTTCAATCAAAAATTACTCTAGACAAAAAAATGCACACATTTTTTCAAATGTGTGCCAAGTCTACAAAGGAGAAATAGAGGAGAAACTAGTTAAGCCGCAACCAGCGACTTAACAAAGCGGATTATGAGCAAAAAACCATCTGCCGTCAAATTTTTTGCTGCCTATAAAAAATAATCTGCCTCTTTTTAGCCACACTCCGCCATATTCTTTTCTGTTCGTTTTGCAACAAATAATCAAAACAGGGTATTCCAAAATAAGCACGACGCCCAATATTAAGTATAGAAAGCGATTGCGACTTCACCCTAAAATCGTTTCAAACGGAAAATCCACCTTATTTCCTATGAAAGCCCCTGTTCAGACGGTCCCATGCCGCCTAAAAAGCAATCAGCCATTCTTTCTTTGGAAATCGGCCATAAATTCCACCAGCGCGGCCACGCCTTCTATCGGCATGGCGTTATAAATGCTGGCGCGCATACCGCCCAACGTTTTATAGCCTTTCAGTTGGCGCAATCCGCACAATGCCGCCTCCTGCGCGAAACGTTCGTCCAATCCCGCATCTCCCGTGCTAAAGATAACGTTCATCTGCGAACGTGCGTCCGGATGTATTGCATTTCGATAAAAACCGCCGCTGCCGTCTATCGCACGGTACAACATATCGGCCTTGCGGCGGTTGATAAACGCCATTTGCCCAACGCCGCCCTGAGTCTGCAACCAGCGCAGTACCAATCCCGCAATATAAATCGGATAGGTCGCCGGCGTGTTGTACATACCTTGCTTTTCAACATGTGCCTTGTAATTCCACACCGCCGGTACCGAATCCGGACAGCGTTCCAGCAAATCCTCTCGAATGATGACGATGGTTACGCCTGCCGGACCGAGATTTTTTTGCGCACCCGCATAAATCACGCCGAAATCGGCGACATCAATCGGCCGGGACAGGATTTCGGAAGACATATCGCATATCAAAGGAGGGAAGCCGTCTGAAAGCTTGGGCATCTGCCTGTATTGCAGGCCGTGTACGGTTTCGTTGGCAACAAAATGGACAAAAGCCGAATCCTTGCTTATATCCCACTCGTTTACGGGCGGCAGGTCGCAGTAATCATATTGCGTACCGCCGTGCGCAGCCAAATGGATTCCCGCCGCTGTGGATTTTTCCATCTGCCGGTGCGCGGTTTGCGACCAATTCCCGGTAACCACCGAATCTATCCGTTTGAAACCGTGGGAGAAGTTCATTGCCACCTGGCTAAATTGCGCACTCGCCCCCCCTTGCAGGAACAATATTTTGTAATGGTCCGGCACATTTAAAAGCAGGCGCAAATCCTGTTCGGCATGATAAAGGATGCTTTGAAACTCGGCGGAACGATGGCTCATACTCATCACCGGGATGCCGGTACCGTTGTAATCGAGCATTTCCTGTTGCGCGGTGTGCAATACGGCAGCCGGCAGCACGGCGGGACCGGCGGAAAAATTGTAGACGGTATTCATGTTCGGACTCTCTATTCTGACTTTCCCGTTTACGGGATGGCGTTTCCACCGTCTGTTTGAACCATATTGAAACTATGCTTTCAGACGGCCTCGTAAAGCGCCTGATTTTATGCCCGGCAAACAGTTTCGGCAAGAAACCCGACCACCGCGCAAAAAATCAAGGCCGTCTGAAACCGCTGAAATTTAACCGCTTTTCTTTTCTGTCCAAACACGATATAATCCGCAAAATTTTTCAAGTCAAACTGAGAAATGGCCATCGGGCCATTTTTTTATTTTCTCCGGAAGGAAAAATGGACATTCAACAAATATTGGATAAAACCCTGCCGGGTTTGGGTTACGAACTGGTGGATTTCGAGCTGACGGCGCAAGGCATCTTGCGGGTCTTTATTGACAAAGAAGGCGGAATTACCGTCGAAGACTGCGCCACAGTCAGCAACCACCTCAGCCGCCTGTTTATGGTGGAAGACGTAGACTACAAAAACCTCGAAATCTCCAGCCCGGGCCTCGACCGCCCGCTGAAAAAAGCGTCAGATTTCGTCCGCTTTGCCGGACAGCAGGCAAAAATCAAAACCCGCCTGCCGATAGACGGACAGAAAAACTTTATCGGCCGTATCGAAGCGTGTGAAAACGATATCGTTACACTCTCTTTCGACGGCAAGACCGCCTCCATCGAAATCAACAATATCGACAAAGCCCGCTTAAAACCGGAATTTAAATTTTAATAACACAATTAATCGGAAACATTTTTAGGAGATAAAACATGAGTCGCGAAATGCTGCAACTGGCCGAAGCATTGGCCAGCGAAAAGAATGTAGACACCGACGTAGTGTTTGACGCACTGGAATTCGCCCTATCCACGGCTGCAAAGAAAAAAGCCGGCCGAGAACACATGGATGTGCGCGTCGAAATCGACCGGAATACCGGCGAACACCGCACCTTCCGCCGCTGGCTGATTGTGGCCGATGAGGATTACACCTATCCCGATGTGGAAAAAACCATTGAGGAAATCCAAGAAGAAATCCCCGGCACCACCATCCAAATCGGCGAATACTACGAAGAGCAAATCGAAAACGAAGGCTTCGGCCGCCAAGCCGCAATGACGGCCAAGCAGATTATCCTGCAACGCATCCGCGATGCCGAACGCGAAAAAGTCCTGAACGACTTCCTCGCCACCCGGGAAGACATCGTTATCGGAACAGTGAAAAGGGTTGAACGCCACGGCATCATCGTAGAACTCGTTCCGGGCAAACTGGACGCGCTCATCCCGCGCGACCAATCCATTCCGCGCGAAAATTTCCGTAGCGGCGACCGCATCCGTGCCCTATTCTTGCGCGTTGAAGAAGTCGGCCAATCCGGACGCAAACAAGTCATCCTCAGTCGCACCTCGCGCGAATTCCTGGCCAAACTGTTTGAACAGGAAGTACCGGAAATTGCAGACGGCCTGCTGGAAATCCGAGAAGCCGCACGCGATCCCGGCCATCGCGCCAAAATCGCCGTCAAAGCCAACGACCAGCGCATCGATCCCCAGGGAACCTGTATCGGCGTACGCGGCAGCCGCGTCAATGCCGTTACCAACGAAATCGGCGGCGAACGCATTGACGTAGTACTGTGGTCGCCGGATACGGCGCAATTCGTCATCAACGCACTGTCGCCTGCAGAAGTCAGCCGCATTGTGATTGATGAAGACCATCATGCAGTCGATGTCATCGTTGCCGAAGACCAATTGGCATTGGCCATCGGCCGGGGCGGACAAAACGTCCGCCTGGCCGCCGACCTCACCGGCTGGCAGCTCAACATCATGACTGTTACGGAAGCCGAAGAGCGTCATGCCGCCGAAGATGCCGCGCTGCGCAGCCTGTTTACCGAACACCTGGATGTCGATGAAGAAACGGCCGATGTTTTGGTACAGGAAGGCTTTGCCTCATTGGAGGAAATCGCCTATGTGCCGTCTGAAGAACTGGAAGAAATCGGTTTCGATGCCGCCACCGTCGATACATTGCGCAACCGCGCCCGCGACGCCATCCTCACCCAGGCGATGGCGCAAGAAGAAAAACTGGAAGAAATCGCCGAAGACCTCCGCACACTGGACGGTATAGACGAAGACCTGCTGCGCGACCTGGCACAGGCCAGCATCACAACGCGCGACGGTCTGGCAGAACTGTCGATAGACGAATTGCGTGAAATTACCGGTGTAGAACCCGGCGAAGCAGAAAAAATCATTCTTGCCGCCCGGGCACACTGGTTTGAAACAGACGAACAATAAGGAGGGGCTGTCGTATGAGTAACAGCACAGTAGAACAATTTGCAGCCGAATCGAAAATGTCGGTGGAGCGGATGCTGGAGCACCTGAAGAAGCACGGCATCAACAAAAACAGCGGCAGCGACATGCTGACCGATGCCGACAAAGCACAATTAAGCGCGCAAACCGTCGGCACCATCCGCATCAACCGCACCAAGGTCGAAAAAACCACGGTTGACGGCGTAGCGGTCGAACGCCGACGCAGCCGGAAAGTAGTCGTCCCTTCCGCTGACGAACAACTCGCTGCCGCCAAAGCCGCGCAGGAAAAAGCGGCGCAAGAAGCCGCTGCCGAAGCCGAGGCGGCCAAAGCGGCGGCGGAAGCCGAAGCAGCCAAAGTACGCGCCGCAGCCGAACAGCGTAAAGCTCAAGAGGTTGAAAAAGCGGCAACAGCGGATCTTCAGACGGCCTCACCCGAACCGGCCGAGCCGAAAGAAGAAAAAACCGGACAGGAAACCAAACCGGCTAAAAAAGGCTGGGAGAAAAAAGCCAAAACCCCGCCGCAACCGGTAGAAGTCGTCAATGCCGCCGAAGCCGAGCGTCGTGCCGAAGAAGAACGCCGCGCCCAGGCCTTCCGCGAACACCAGGCTGCGCTGTTGAGAGAAAAACAGGAGCGCCAAGAACGCCAGGAACGGCGTGAAGCCGCCAAAAAACAGGCGGCGGAAGAAGCGCGTGCAAGCAAAGCCGGTGAACAGCGCACCGCCAAACCGAGCGAGAAAAAACCCCTGTCGGCATCGGCAAACAAACCGGCTTCCGCACCTGCTGCGGCATCCGAGACCAATCCGAGCAGCGGCAGCCGTAAAAAGGACGAACGCCGCAATCATCACGATGATGAAGGTCAAAGCCGCAATGCCAAAGGCAAAGGCGGCAAAGGCGGACGCGACCGCAATGCGCGCGGCAGCGGTGATGAAGAGCGCGTACGCGGTGGCAAAAAAGGCAAAAAACTCAAACTCGAGCCGAACCAACACGCCTTCCAAGCACCTACCGAACCTGTCGTTCACGAAGTCTTGGTTCCGGAAACCATCACTGTCGCCGATTTGGCACACAAAATGGCCGTCAAAGGCGTGGAAGTGGTTAAAGCCCTGATGAAAATGGGCATGATGGTAACCATCAACCAATCCATAGACCAAGATACCGCCCTGATTGTGGTAGAAGAACTCGGCCACGTCGGCAAACCCGCCGCTGCCGACGATCCTGAAGCCTTCTTGGACGAAGGAGAGGAACTCATCGAAGCGAAAGCCCTGCCTCGTCCGCCCGTTGTTACCGTGATGGGTCACGTCGACCACGGTAAAACCTCGCTGCTCGACTACATCCGCCGCGCCAAAGTGGTTCAAGGCGAAGCGGGCGGCATTACCCAGCACATCGGTGCATATCACGTTCAAACCCCGCGCGGCGTAGTTACCTTCTTGGATACCCCGGGTCACGAAGCGTTTACCGCCATGCGTGCACGCGGTGCCAAAGCCACCGACATCGTGATTCTGGTGGTTGCCGCCGACGACGGCGTGATGCCGCAAACCGTAGAGGCCATTGCCCACGCCAAAGCGGCAGGCGTACCGATTGTGGTTGCAGTGAACAAAATCGATAAGGAGGCCGCCAATCCGGAACGCATCCGTCAAGAGCTGACCCAACACGAAGTCATTCCAGACGATTGGGGCGGCACTACACAGTTTATCGATGTATCGGCCAAAAAAGGTATCAATATCGACGCATTGCTCGAAGCCGTCTTGCTTGAAGCCGAAGTATTGGAACTGACTGCACCGGTGGAAGCACCCGCCAAAGGCATCATCGTCGAAGCCCGTCTGGACAAAGGACGCGGCGCGGTAGCCACGTTGCTGGTACAAAGCGGCACATTGAAAAAAGGCGACATGCTGCTGGCCGGAACAGCCTTCGGCAAAATCCGTGCCATGATGGACGAAAACGGCAAAGCCATTACCGAAGCCGGCCCGTCCATCCCGGTGGAAATCCTCGGTTTGTCGGATGTACCCAATGCCGGCGAAGACGCCATCGTGTTGGCCGACGAGAAAAAAGCACGCGAAATCGCCCTCTTCCGCCAAGGCAAATTCCGCGACGTGCGCCTGGCCAAACAACAGGCCGCCAAGCTGGAAAACATGTTCAGCAACATGGGCGAAGGCCAAGTGCAGAACCTATCGGTCATCATCAAGGCCGACGTACAGGGTTCCTACGAAGCACTCGCGGGCAGCCTGCAAAAATTGTCTACCGACGAAGTACGCGTGCAAGTCCTGCACAGCGGCGTGGGCGGCATTACCGAAAGCGACGTCAATTTGGCGATTGCTTCGGGCGCGTTCATCATCGGCTTCAACGTGCGCGCGGATGCATCCGCCCGTAAACTGGCCGAAAATGAAGACGTGGAAATCCGCTACTACAACATCATCTATGATGCCATCGACGATGTGAAAGCGGCCATGAGCGGCATGCTGTCTCCGGAAGAAAAAGAGCAAGTTACCGGTACGGTGGAAATCCGCCAAGTCATCAGCGTATCGAAAGTCGGCAACATCGGCGGCTGTATGGTTACCGACGGCGTGGTCAAACGCGATTCCCATATCCGCCTCATCCGCAACAACGTAGTTGTCCACAGCGGCGAACTGTCCTCGCTCAAACGCTACAAAGACGACGTCAAAGAAGTCCGCATGGGCTTCGAATGCGGCCTGATGATCAAAGGCTACAACGACATCATGGAAGGCGACGTACTGGAATGCTTCGACATCGTCGAAGTTGCCCGCTCGCTGTAAACACACACATAACCAAAGGCCGTCTGAAAACTTTTCAGACGGCCTTTTTATATCCGACAAACATTTTTCAATGATGTATAGTGGATTAAATTTAAACCAGGTACGGCGTTGTCTCGCCTTGCCGTACTATCT
>NZ_KV790822.1:54901-78919 GCF_001807735.1 Neisseria sp. HMSC31F04
TGTCCTGATTTAAATTTAATCCACTATAAAAGCGAAACGAATAGCGATTATTTCCCTTCTTCCTCATCCCTCGTTACAGGCTTGAACAATCTTGCCGCCAGCAAACCGAATTCGTACAAAATAACCAACGGGACAGCCATCAAAACTTGGGACAGCACATCCGGCGGAGTGATAACCGCCGCCACGACAAACGCGCCCACAATCACATAAGGCCGTGCACTTTTCAGTTGCGCCAACGACACCACGCCCATCCTGTGCAGCAGCACCACGACAATCGGAACTTCAAACGTTGCACCGAAGGCCACAAACATACCCAGCACAAACGACAGATATTTGTCGATATCGGTCGCCATACTGACCCCCTGTGGGGTAACGCTTGTTAAAAACCGGAACACAATCGGAAAAACGGCAAAATAGGCGAAGGCCATGCCGCAGGCAAACAGAATCAGGCTGGACAACACCAGCGGCACAATCAGGCGTTTTTCGTTTTGATACAGCGCGGGTGCGACGAAAGCCCAAATCTGATACAGCGTATGCGGCAGCGTGGCCAAAAACGCCGTCATCAGGGCGACTTTAATCGGCACGAAAAACGGCGCAATCACATCGGTGGCAATCATCTGCGTCCCCTGAGGCAGAGACGCCATCAGCGGCTGGGCGACAAACGTATAAAGCGGTTGGGCAAACGGGATGACGGCAAAAAAAGCGGCCAGCATCACCAGCATAATCCACACCAAACGCCGGCGCAGTTCGACCAAATGTTCAATCAGGGTTTGGGTTTGCTCTGTCATCTCAATCTCGCCGACATTACGGTGAATCCGCTTTAAAGCAAGACGGCATTACACCGCCCTGTCCGGATTGGAGCTTAATCACTATAAAATCGAAAATATGGGGAATATGGAAAACATCGGAAAGCGAAGCCGACCGACTCCGCCTATCTTTTCAGACGGCCTTGGCGGCGGACGCGGAGTTGCGGCCTCGGATGAAAGCGCGGGCGCAAATCGCGGCGGCGGCCCATTGCCTGACGGCGCAGGGTAACCATATGGAAAGGGGCGGCATCATCGTACCGCGTCCCGCCGGCGTGCAGGCCGTCGTCCGTACCTATGCCGAAATCGGCCGGCGTGCGCTGCGGCGGCAGCCGCTCCCACGCGGGGAGTTCGGGGTCTATGCCCTGCGCCTGATTTTGCAATGCATGGCGTGCATCATGCCAACCTTCCTGCGCTTCACGGACGGCCGCCTGAAAATCCTCTTTGACTTCGGACAGCCCTTCGGCATCCATTTGGCGGCTGAGTTCGTTTTTCACGCCGCTGACGAAACGCTGCAAACGCCCCAGCCACAATCCGGCCGCACGCGCCACCTTCGGCAGCCGCTCCGGCCCCAGCACCACGAGCGCAACAACGCCGGTCAGCAGCATCTCGCTGAAACCGAGGTCGAACATGGCTTAGGCTTGCTTATCGTCTTTGTCGGCCTCGGCCTGCTTCTCGGCCGGGCGGGCATCTGCCTCTTCAGACCCCTCGTTCAGGCCTTTTTTGAAGTCGTGCACCGCGCCACCCAAATCTTTGCCGATGTTGCGTAATTTTTTGGTACCGAACACCAACACTACAATCAGCAGCACAATCAGCCAATGAGAAATTCCGCTCAAACCCATTTTAAAATCCTTACGTTAAATCTATTCAATGCGGAAACCCGCTTTCAGACGGCCTGATATTCAAACCGGCGTACCCATGATATGCACATGGAGGTGGAACACTTCCTGACCGCCGCCGCTGCCGGTATTGATTTGGGTTTTAAACCCGTTGCGCAGGCCGTGTTCAGCGGCCAACTGCGGCACTTTCAGCATCATTTTGCCCAGCAGGGCCCCGTGTTGCGGCCCGGCGTGTGCCAGCGAATCGAAATGTTCTTTCGGAATCAGCAGCAGATGGACGGGCGCGGCGGGGCGGATGTCTTTGAAACAGAGCATCTCGTCGTCTTCGTACACCACCGAAGCGGGGATTTGTTTGTCTGCGATTTTGCAGAAGATGCAGTCGGTCATCATGAATTCTCCGGTAAGCCGCCTTGCGGTATTTCCGCTTGGGGCAAAGAGGTCGGATTGTAATACAAAAACACCGTCCGCGCCTTTCAGACGGCCTGATATCAGCCCTGAGGGCGCGCGGCCTTTTCCGCCAGCCCCGACAAACCTTGCCGCCGCGCCAGCTCGCGAACCACGTCTTCCGCCCGCAAACCGTGATGCGCCAGCAGCACCATGCAGTGAAACCACAAATCGGCGGTTTCGTAAACAAGGTGTTCGCCACCGCCGTCTTTCGAGGCCATCAGCACTTCGCCGGCCTCCTCGATTACTTTTTTCAAGATTTTGTCGCCGCCTTTGGCAAGCAGTCCGGCCACATATGATTCGTCCGGATTGCCGCCCTTGCGCGAATCGATCACATTTTGAATTTCAGACAATATCCTGTCGTCCATCATCCTTCTCCCAATGAATTGCCGCAGGCGGAGGCCGTCTGAAAACCGCCTTCCCGTTTCAGACGGCCTGCAACTTTAAGGTTTTGCGCCGTAGATGGCCTTTTCGTCCTTCAGCACCGCATCAACCGCCTGCCAGCCGCCGTCTGCCTGCCAAACGCGGTAGAAACAGCTTTCCCGCCCCGTATGGCAGGCAATGCCGCCCTGCTGTTCAATCTGCATCACCAGCGCGTCACCGTCGCAATCGAGCCGCAGTTCGTACACTTTCTGCACATGCCCCGACTCCTCGCCCTTCATCCACTGCTTCTGCCGCGAACGGCTGTAATAATGGGCAAAACCGGTTTCCACCGTTTTTTGCAGCGCCTCGGCATTCATCCATGCCACCATCAGCACGCGGCCGCTGTTCCTGTCTTGCGCGATGGCGCACAACAAGCCTTTGTCGTCGAATTTCACCGCGCCCAGCAATTCTTCATACATGCCGTTTCGTCCTTTATCCTTCCGTTATTCAGACGGCCTGCTATTTCTTCGCCGCCGTATCGATAATGCAGGAACCGGCGATTTGCTTGTTAGGCAGGCCGACTATCTGTTTTTCATCCGCAGGCGCGCCGCCATAACAGGAAATCGCGCTGAGCGAATTTTTCGGCGAACCGTCGATGATTTTGTCGCTGTAAATCATATAGGCGAAAGTTTTGCGCTTGGCATCGTAATACCGCATGATTTGCAGGCTCTTAAAGGCAAAGCTCGCGCTGCGCTTAAACACCTGCTGCGGCTTGGCCACCGCCTGTTCGTTGAATTCGATTGCATTGCCGGTCTGCACGCATGACACCGACGCGTCGCTGGCATCCTCTTCCAAATTCACCGCCTCTTTCAAACCGCCCTTTTTCGCATACGACAAATAACAGGTGATGCCCTTCACATCGGCATCGTCGAAACCTTCTATTTCGATACGGTCGTTTTTGCCCAGCACGCGGAATACGGTGCTGGCATTGCCGATTTTGTCGGTTTCGGAATCGCAGGCGGCCAAGGCCGAAACGGCCAGACCCAAACAAACGGCTTTGATGATGCGCATGGATTTTCCTTAATTGATGTGTGTAGGTACGCTATTTTGCCACACGGCGGCGCGGTTTTAAAACCAACGTTGCAAAAACCGCGCCTTCCGGCATGAAAACACAAACGGCGGCGGAGCAAACCGCCTCCAACCGCCGTATAATGCCCATCCCCACCGCAGCCCTTGCAAAAGGCCGTCTGAAAAATGAAACGCAAAATATCTACCCTGCTCTACCTGATTACATTCTTGCTGACCTTATTCGCCGTTTATTGCAGCCATCAGGCCGCCCAACCCGCACACCTGCTGCCGGAAACTTCAGACGGCCTGTCCGCCGCATGGTGGCTGGAACCCAGGATGTACGCCGTATTGTCCGCCTGGGCGGCAGGCACGGCCGCCACGGTGCTGCTGCGGCAAAACCCGTTCGAACGGGTGGCTTTGGCGGTATTGTTTTTCTGCCTTTACGGCTTAGTTGCGGCATTCGTCTAACCAAACGCATCGCAGGCAAACCCGGCCCGCCCTGCGGCATCTCCCGCGCCATATCGCGGATTATCGTAAGTGAAAACGGAAATGCCCCTCCCGCCGTAGTGAATTAAATTTAAACCGGTATGGCGTTGCCTCGCCTTGTCCTGATTCAAATTTAATCCACTATACCAGGACACCCTCCAATCAATCCGCCATCAAACAAAAAGGCCGTCTGAAAACCTTGGCAACAGGTTTTTCAGACGGCCTCATTACCTCGCCAGGCTTACACGCCACGCAACAATTCGTTTACGCTGGTTTTGGCGCGGGTTTGCGCGTCCACTTTTTTCACGATAACCGCGCAATACAGGCTGTGGCTGCCGTCTTTCGCAGGCAGGCTGCCGGACACGACCACCGAACCGGCCGGTACACGGCCGTAGTGGATTTCGCCGGTTTCGCGGTCATAGATTTTGGTGGACTGGCCGATGTACACGCCCATGGAAATCACGCTGCCTTCTTCGACAATCACGCCTTCGACGATTTCGGAACGCGCGCCGATGAAGCAGTTGTCTTCGATGATGGTCGGGCTGGCCTGCAAGGGTTCGAGTACGCCGCCGATGCCGACGCCGCCGCTCAGGTGGACGTTTTTACCGATTTGGGCGCAAGAGCCGACGGTTGCCCAGGTATCGACCATCGCGCCTTCGTCCACATACGCGCCGATATTGACGTAAGACGGCATCAGGACGGTGTTTTTGCCGATAAAGCTGCCGCGGCGCGCCACGGCACCGGGTACGGCGCGGAAGCCGGCGGTGCGGAATTCTTCTTCGCTCCAGTCTGAAAATTTGGTCGGCACTTTGTCGAAGTATTTGTTTACGCCGTCGTTTTGCACTTCGTTGTCTTGAATGCGGAAGGAAAGCAGCACGGCTTTTTTCGCCCATTCGTTGACTTTCCATTGCCCCACGCCCAGGCGTTCGGCCACGCGCAGGCTGCCGGAATCGAGTTGGCGCAGGGTTTCCAACACGGCTTCTTTGACTTCGGGGGTAACGGTGGCCGGCGTGATGTCGGCGCGGTTTTCAAAGGCGGTTTCGATGATGTTTTGCAATGACATGTTTTTTCCTTTCGGGTGTGAAATGGGATTTCGGTGCGAAAGGCCGTCTGAAAGCGCGGTTTTGATGCTTTCAGACGGCCTTTTTTATGGTGCGCTGTTTACAGGCCGGACAGGGCGGCGGTGTCGTGCGCGATCATCAGTTCTTCGTTGGTCGGCACCACGACGACGGCAGGCGTTTGACCTTTCGGACTGATGATGCCTTCTTTGCCGAAGCGTACGTCCACATTGGCCTGCTCGTCGAGTTTCAAGCCCAGGAAGGCCAAATGGGCGACGGTTTGGGCGCGGACGGCATCGGAGTTTTCTCCGATACCGCCGGTAAACACCAGCGCATCGATACCGCCGGCGGCCACAGCCATGGCGGCAATGTATTTGGCCAGGCGGTAGGCGGTAACGGCCATGGCCAATTTCGCGCCTTCATGGCCTTCGGCTGCGGCTTCTTCCACGATGCGGCAGTCGTTGGACAGTTCGGAGATGCCCAGCAGGCCGGATTTTTTGTTCAAGAGGTCGCTGACTTCTTCCACGCTCATGCCTGCATTGGCGGCCAAGAATGGGTAAATGCCGGCATCGACGTCGCCGCTGCGCGTACCCATCACCAAGCCTTCCAGCGGGGTGAAGCCCATGCTGGTATCTTGGGATTCGCCGTTTTTCACGGCGGTGATGGATGCGCCGTTGCCCAAGTGGGCGATGACCAGGCGGCAGTCTTTCACGTCTTTGCCGATGATGCGGGCGGCTTCGGGAGCGACGAAGCGGAAGCTGGTGCCGTGGAAACCGTAGCGGCGGAAGGCGTATTTTTTATACAGGGCGCGCGGTACGGCGTAGGTGTAGGCGTGTTCCGGCATGGTTTGGTGAAAGGCGGTGTCGAACACGGCGACATTGGGCAGGCCGGCGAAAATGGCTTGTGCGGCGCGGATGCCGGTCAGGTTGGCCGGATTATGCAGTGGGGCGAGCGGGATGCAGGCTTCTAGTTGGGCGATGACTTCGTCGTTAATCAGGACGGACGCGCTGTATTTTTCACCGCCGTGCACGACGCGGTGGCCGACGGCTTTCACATCGGCATCTAGGCCGTATTTTTTCAGTTCGTCCAAAAGCGCGCCGACTGCGCCGGTGTGGTCGTGGCGGTCGGCCAGTTCCACGCGGTGTTTCTGACCGTCTTTTTTGAAGGTGATGTAGGCATCGGGGGTGGTCAGTTTTTCACCCAGGCAGCTCAGCAGCACTTCGCCGTTGTCGTTGTCGAGCACTGCGCCTTTCAAAGACGAGCTGCCGCAGTTCAATACTAAAATCAGGTTTTTGGACATTGTATTTTTCCTTCTTGTCGGTAAATGGGGAAACTTATGTTTCAGACGGCGTGCATTATACAGACAGTCTGACGGGATATGTGGAAACTTCGGCGCGGATTTGGCCGGCTGCGGTTGTGCGGTAATGTTTCGAGGCCGTCTGAAAACATATCGGTCGGGAAAATGTTTTCAGACGGCCTTTCTGTGTGCGGCGGCATCTGCCCGGCAAGCGCTATTTGTCTTCCGGCTTGGCCTGTTCTTGTTCCGGCGTTTCCGCATCCGCAACTTCTGCAATTTCAGTTTCAGCTTCGGCCTTATCTTCGGCCTCCGCTTCGCTTGCGGCGTTTTCAGACGGCCTGACCGCTTCTTCCGCCGCTTCGGTTTGCAAACCGGTTTGGCTTGCCGGTTCGACGGTTTCGGCTTGGATTTGCTCCGCCGCGCTTTGCTGTCCGTCCGATTCTGCGGCGGGCAGCACCGATCCGGCCAGATAGCCCAGTGTAACGGCTTTGTCGCTGCGTTTGGCCAGTTGTTCTTGCAGCGCTTCTTTGCCCATCAGGGTTTGCGCGCCGTTGCTCAGGTGGCGGATGACGTTTTGGTAGCTGCGGTTCAACGCGTCCACCGCTTCTGCGGTGTCGGCAAAATGTTGGTCCACACGGCTGCGATAGTCGTCCAGTTCCTGTTTCAAGGCTTCCCGCTCGCTTGCCTGCCGCGACTGTTTGCCGCGCAGGAACAGCCATGCCAGCAGGAAGCCGGCGGCCAAACCGGCCGTTGCGGCCAAAACCAACATGGAAACGGTAGGTGCATTCATCTCGTTTGTCCTTTCGGGTTGTTTGGAAAGTTTTACCGACAGCAGGCCGTCTGAAAATACACTAAACAGTTCGTCTTGCTTTCAGACGGCCTCCTGTTGTCATTCTCACGGATGGGCGGCAATAAAGGCGGCCACTTGTTCCTGACCGGTCAGCGCGCCGCACACTGCTTCTTTTCGGATGCGTTTGGCCAGCCCGGCCAAAACTTTGCCCGGCCCGCATTCGGCGGATTCGGTGATGCCTTCATCAACCAGGCTGTTTACGGTTTCCGTCCAACGTACGGGGCTGTAGAGCTGGCGGACCAGTGCGTCTTTGATTTGCGCGGGGTTGTCGTAGGATGCGACGTCGGCGTTGTGGATGACGCGGATTTTCGGTGTGGCGATGTTGGTGTTTTGCAGTGCCTCGGCCAATTTGTCGGCGGCGGGCTTCATCAGGCTGCAATGCGAAGGAACGGATACGGGCAACGGCAGGGCGCGTTTCGCACCTGCTTCTTTGGCGGCGTTCATGGCACGTTCGACGGCGGCGGTATGGCCGGCAATCACGACCTGCCCCGGCGAATTGAAGTTTACCGCTTCCACCACTTCGCCCTGCGCGGCGGCGGCACACAGTTCTTTAACCTGTCCGTCCTCCAAACCCAAAATCGCCGCCATCGCGCCGACGCCTTGCGGCACGGCGTTCTGCATCAATTCCGCACGCAGGCGGACGAGTTTGATCGCATCGGCAAAGGCCAGTGCTTCGGCGGCCACCAGCGCGCTGTATTCGCCCAAGCTGTGTCCGGCCACGACTTGCGGCAGTTTGCCGCCGGCTTCGAGGTAGGCGCGGTATGTGGCGACGCCGGCAGCCAGCATCAGGGGTTGTGTATTGACAGTTTGGCCGATTAAATCGCTGTCTTCACCGTTCATCATCGCCCACAGGTCTTGGCCGAGGGCGGCGGATGCTTCGTCAAAAGTATTTTTAACCACGCTTACGCCGTCGAAGCCGTCCATCATGTGCAGGCTCTGCGAGCCTTGGCCGGGGAAGAAAAATGCAAAAGACATGGGATTCCTTTCTCATGCTCAGGCCGGTATAACAATGGATACACCGTTATGGCCGCCTGTGTGTCTGTCGGTTGAAAAAATTGCCGCCGCAAAATGCACAAACCGCCATCTGCGGCAAAAGCGGGATGGCGGAAAGTGTAACAGAAAGAGATACGCCGTTCTATGCTGCCGCATTTGGCGGCAGGCCGTCTGAAAACAAAGAGGTACATTTTCAGACGGCCTGAAGGCTTTATAAGGCTTTATTCGGCAATCTGGATGTCGATGTCGGTCAGCAGCCATTGGCCGTTGCTGTGGCGTTTCAGACGGCCTTTCAGTACGTCGCCTTCTTGCGGCACATAAAATTGGTTGAGGTGCTGGCCCAAGGCGAACACCGGGACGGATGGCTCGCTGGACAACATGCCGAAACCGCCGTTTTTCTTAATGTCCCAAGCACTGACTTTGATGCGTACAATATCGCCTTCTTTTACTGTCGCACCGCTTTCGGCAAACGGCTCGGCCGCCTGCATCCCCACTGGGGCGGGAGAAAGCGCGCAAGGACGGTTTTGGTCGTCCATGCCGGCGATATAGGTGATTTCGTCGCCGACTTTCGGTTCGCGGTAACCGGCCGGCAGGTCTGCCGCCAGAAGCAACAGGCGGGCGGTCGTGTCGTCTTTATCGCGGACAACGCCTAACTGTTTGTCTTGAAACCAAGAAATGATAATGCCGTAATGTTGGATTGCTTGCATGATGATACCCCGTAATGAATAGTGAATTATTATTTCTGCACCGCTTGTCTGAAAAAACAACCGTTCGGCAGATGTGCGCATTATACTCATCCACCGAACGGTTGCAATAAATCTTTTTACGAATTTGTATTCAATTTTCCCAATCAGTATCTTAACAATACGGCTCCCCAAGTAAAACCGCCGCCTATGCCTTCCAGCAGCAATATCTGGCCGCGCTTGATGCGGCCGCTTTTGATGCCTTCGTCCAATGCCAACGGAACGGATGCGGCCGAAGTATTGCCGTGGTTTTGCACGGTCAGGATAACTTTGTCCAGGCTCAGGCCCAGATGTTTGGCGGTGCTGTCGATGATGCGCTTGTTCGCCTGATGCGGCACAAGCCAGTCGATTTGTTCTGCATGATAGCCCGCTTCTTCCAATACTTCTTCCGCCACTTTGGCGAGGGTTTTAACGGCAAATTTGAATACGCCCGGCCCGTCCATTTCCACATAAGGGTTGCCGCAAATCTGTCCGCCGGCCATCTGCGCAGGCACTTTCAGCAAGTCCAAATAGCCGCCGTCAGCTTGCAGTTTGCCGTGGATGATGCCTTCTTTGTCAGACGCGCCCAAAACGACCGCGCCCGCACCGTCTCCGAACAGCACGCAGGTTGTACGGTCTTTCCAGTCCAAAATATGACTGAATGTTTCCGCACCGATAACCAGCACTTTCTTGGCCATACCGCTTTTAATGTAGGCATTGGCAGTTACGATGGCATACATAAAGCCGGCGCAAACCGCCTGAACGTCGAATGCCGCACAACCGGCAATGCCGAGTTTGTTCTGCACGATGGTGGCCGTAGACGGAAACTGCATATCGGGGGTTGCCGTAGCCAAAACAATCAGGTCGATTTCTTCCGCCGCCACGCCCGCATCGGCCAACGCACGCTGTGCGGCAATCACGGCCAAATCGCTGGTTCTTTCGTTTTCAGCGGCTAGGTGGCGGAATTTGATGCCGGTACGGCTGACAATCCATTCGTCCGATGTATCGACAAACTCGGCGAGATCATCATTGCTGACACGCTTTTCAGGCAGATAGCTGCCGGAACCGAGGATTTTTGCATATTGCATGGCGCGTCCCTTTCTAAATTGTTTGTAATGGCTGGATAAAAGATTCGGCATTGTAGGGAATGTCTGCCGTTTTCTCAATCGAGAAACAGGCCGTCTGAAAGGATTTCCGGTTTCAGACGGCCTGTATTACGGCATATTTCAAAACTATGCCGAAGGGTTTAATCAATGTTGATGGCTGCCTGTTCCACTTCCAGTTTTTTGTCTGCCAAATGAGCCAGTTGGTCAGCCACGCCTTGCTGGATGCGGGTCAGGCTGTCGGCCTTGGCTTCATGAAAGGCTTCTTCCAATGCATTACTAAAGCCGACCGCATCGGTACCGCCGTGGCTTTTAATCACCACACCGCGCAGGCCGAGAAATATGGCGCCGTTGAATTTGCGCGGATCCAGTTTGTTTTTGAAACCTTTCAAGGCCGGCATGGCGGCCAGCGCACCCAATTTGGTCAGCAGATTGGTTTGAAATTCCTGCTTGATTGCCGAACCCATAAAACGCACCGCGCCTTCTATGGTTTTCAATACGATGTTGCCGACAAATCCGTCGGCCACCACGACATCCACATCGCCGCTGAAAATGCTGCCGCCCTCGACATTGCCGACAAAGTTCAGCTTGCTGCCGCTGAGGAGTTTGAAAACCTGTTTGACGGTATCCGTGCCTTTGATGTCTTCGGTACCGACATTCAGCAAACCAACACGCGGCGCGCCCGCATTCGGATACAGTGCGTGCACCAATTCGCTGCCAATAACGGCAAACTGCACCAATTGCTCGGGTGTGCAGTCCACGTTTGCGCCCAAATCAAGCACCAGCGTCATGTGGCCGTTTTGAGAGGGGATGAATTTGGCAATTGCCGGCCTCTCGATGCCTTGTATGGTTTTCAACACAAAGCGTGCGGTTGCCATCAACGCACCCGTATTGCCCGCAGACACCGCTGCCTGCGCCAGACCTTCCTTCACTTGATTCACGGCTATCCGCATGGAGGAATCTTTTTTGTTTTTCAGGGCAGACTGGGGCTGCTCATCCATCTCGACCACTTGTGCGGCATGGACGATTTGAATGCGATCCATCGGTGCATTGGCAGCTTCCAATGCCTGCCGAACCTGCACCTCGTCGCCCACCATCAATAAGCGGACATCGGCCTGCTGGCGTAAAAACAACAATGCTCCGGGGATGGTAACCGCCAAACCGGCATCGCCGCCCATCGCATCTACAGCCAAGGTAATCATAATTGCTCCATTCGCTAAAATATCGGTTGGCCATCCGGCAGATTATGATTCTGAAATCGATAAAGCATCAATCGAATCAATCCGCAAAAGCCGCTCCGTATTTTCAGACGGCCTTATCGTTCCGCACTGCTTTCCGCAGCCAGCATATTATGCGCAGTAATATCGTCGGCGTCCCACGGATAGTTAATCCACCAATCTTTGACGGTAATACCGCTGTAATAATGAATGCCTTGAGGCAGGATGCCTTTTTTCTCTTTGATTTTTTCGTGCAGCACGGCTACGCCGATTTCGGCAAATTTTTCCTTTTGCAACTCATTCAGCACGAATTCCAAGGTTACGCGGGAATCATCTACCTCGTCCACCACCAAGATATTTTTTCCAACCAGGCTTTCCGGAATAGGATCCAGCCACTGGATTTTCTTGATTTCGTCATTGGTCTGGTAACCGAAATCATTGGCATAGTAGGCCGTAGTAACCGCATAAATCGGAATATTCAAAAAGCAGCGCAGAATACGCGCGGGAATAAATCCCCCGCCGCCAATGGCAATCATTGCATCATATTTCACACCGCCCGATTGAATTTTACCTGCCAATTCTTTTAATACCCGATGTATATCATCATAGGTATACCAAATTTTTTTAACCATAATCGTACATCCGCTGTTTTAACAGAAACAAAAACGGAAACCCGCAGACGGATTTCCGTTTTACATCCGCCTCAGGCTTATTCGCCCTTGGCTTTCATCACTTTGCGACCACGGTACATACCGTTGGGCGAAATGTGATGCGGACGATGAACTTCACCGGTTGCGCTGTCCACAGACAGGGCAGGTGCAGTCAAAGCATCGTGCGAACGGTGCATACCGCGTTTAGAAGGGGATTTTTTGTTTTGTTGAACGGCCATTTCAAACTCCTAAAAATATTTACAAAAAGTTATTTGCTGCTTTTCAGCCCTGCCAATACCGCAAACGGATTGGGTTTATCTCGATTGACTGCCGCCATATTTTCCCCGACACAGTGCTCATGCCGCGGCGAGTATGGCATTGCCATCAAAATTTGATCTTCCACCAACGTCCGAACTGACAATTCGCTATCCATCGGCATACCTTCCAATCCCTCATCGGAAAGCATGGCTTCATCCAACTTGGATTCATCGGCAAACAGAACAATACGCGCATCCTCATCCAAATCAAAACTCATGGGCTGCATGCACCGTTGACAAAGTAAATGCAGACATCCCTGCACTTTCAAATCCAAAAACGGACGCTGGAAGCGATCAATCCCCCCCTGCAAAACTACATGCAGCGGGCTGTCTTTATCCGCAAAATATTCGTGCGACCATACCCGTTCGTCCAACTCATGCAAAAACACTTCGCCTTGCAGGCTCTGCTTTTCGCCGGCAAACTCACCGGGGGCAATCAAATCAGGCTCTAACATAAACTGTGCATGATATAATTCCAACAATAGAACGTCAATGTTTTTACACAAAATGAAAACCACACTCCCCCTTATCCTGGGATCAGGTTCGATATTCCGGCAACAGCAACTGACACGGCTCGGTTTACATTTTCAGACGGCCTCACCTGATTTCGACGAAACGCCCCATTCCGGTGAAACAGGCGAGGACACGGCTTTACGCCTTGCCATCGGTAAAGCACAGTCACTGAAAACACGTTTCCCTGCCGCATTAATTATAGGTGCCGACCAAGTCGCATGGTGTGAAAGCCGGCAACTCGGCAAACCGATAAGCGTAGCAAATGCACAACAAATGCTACAGGAATTAAGTGGCAAACAGATTACATTTTACAGTGCCGTCTGTCTGCTCAATACATTTTCAGACGGCCTGCATCATCATGTAGACAAAACCGTCGTTACCATGCGGGAATTGACTTCGGAACAGATTGCAGCATATTTAAGACGCGAACCCGATGCCATATATTGTGCCGGTGCAGCCAAAAGTGAGAGCTTGGGAGCCGCCTTACTGGAAAAAGTTGAAACCTGCGACCCAAATGCACTGATCGGCCTACCTATTTTCCGTTTAATCGACTTTTTACAGGCCGAGGGTGTAGATATTCTTTAACCCTATTACTGTCTATCAAGCTAAACCCTAATTTTTCATCATCTCAAAATATGCCTGCAATCCTTTACCTTATCCCAACACCTCTCGGTACACCCGACACGCCTTGCCTATTACCCCACGAACAACAGCAAATCGTGGGACTGACCGATTTCGTCGTTGAAGCCGAGAAAACTGCCCGAGCGCACCTCAAGCATCTAGGGATCACCACCCCCATCCGCGAACTCAACCTACATACACTCAATGAACACACCGACCGTACAAAATTACCCGATCTGCTCCGACCTTTGCAAGAAGGCCGAAGCATGGGGCTACTCAGCGAAGCAGGTTGCCCTGCCGTAGCAGACCCGGGGGCCGACTTGGTTGCACTTGCCCACCAATCCGGTTTTGAAGTACGCCCGTTAATCGGACCATCCAGTATTATGCTGGCTCTGATGTCATCTGGTACAAACGGCCAAAATTTCACATTCAAAGGGTATCTCCCATCCGACAAAACCGAACGCATCCAATCTCTTAAACTACTCGAACAACAATCGAAACAGCAAAATTCAACCATCTTATTCATAGAAACACCATACAGAAACAATGCATTACTATCTGACGCAATCAACATCCTGCATCCACGAACCCGCTTATGCATCGCCTGTGATTTAACACTACCCACCCAACAAATTATCAGCCAAACCATTGATATCTGGCACACTTTATCTCCGTTACCCGATTTAAAAAAACGTCCGACAATTTTTGTTTTACATGCTTAAACGCGCTTGTCAGTCTAAAAATATCAGACTATAATCCGCGTCTTAATCATTTCGGAATGTAGCGCAGCCCGGTAGCGCACTTCGTTCGGGACGAAGGGGTCGGAGGTTCGAATCCTCTCATTCCGACCAAACTAAATAGAAAAAAGCAGCTTTAAAAGCTGCTTTTTTCTATTTGGGATGATGGATGCATCACTGTCATAAAATTCGGCTAATTTCAATACCAAATAGCCGACAGCATAAGCTGAAAACGAAGAAGCACTACGTCTTAACAACAATTACATCTATTCATGATTCTTTCAGACGGCCAAAAATAAAATCAATCTTGGCCGTCTGAAAATCTTTTTAAGCAGTCTTCTGCATACTATTTATAAACTTATCAAATAGATAAGCGACATCATGCGGTCCGGGACTTGCTTCAGGGTGTCCTTGAAAACTAAATACCGGCTGCCCCTTCAACTCAATCCCCTGCAAAGAACCATCAAATAAGGAACGGTGGGTAATTGTTACTGTATCAGGAAGAGTCTCTGCATCCACCTCAAAACCATGATTTTGGCTGGTAATCATTACTTTTCCGGTCAATAAATCCTGTACAGGATGATTGGCTCCATGATGCCCGAACGGCATCTTGCGGGTTTTCCCTCCTAACGCCAAACCAAGTAACTGATGCCCCAGGCAGATACCAAATAACGGTTTTTTACTATCCAAAAGCTTCTGGACAGCTGTAATCGCATAATCGCAGCTTTGCGGATCCCCGGGACCATTTGATAAGAAAATACCATCAGGATTCATCGCCAAGACTTCTTCTGCCGGAGTCTGCGCCGGCACGACCGTCAATCGACACCCCCTAGCTGCAAGCATACGCAAAATATTGGTTTTTACACCATAATCATAAGCCACAACATGATAGGGCTGATACTCAGGAGTTACAAAACCCTGACCAAGCACCCACTCACCTTCCGTCCACTCATAAGGTTGCGTACAGCTTACTTCTTTAGCCAAATCTTTACCTACCATGCTACCGAAAGCATTAATTAACTCCCTTGCTTTTTCTTCCGTAGCATCTTCACCTGTCAAAATCGCACCAGCTTGCGCACCTTTGATTCTTAATATTTGAGTTAAACGGCGGGTATCAATATCCGCAATCGCAACCGTCTTATTCCGAGTTAAATACTTTTGCAAACTCTCTTTTGAACGAAAACTGCTTTCCAAAAGAGGCAAATCACGAATAATCAATCCCGCCGCATACACTTGTTTACCCTCGACATCTTCAGGATTAACTCCTGTATTTCCAATGTGGGGATAAGTCAAAGTTACAATCTGTCGGCAATATGACGGATCCGTCAATATCTCCTGATATCCAGTCATTGATGTATTAAATACAACCTCCCCAAACGTAACACCCTTATAACCGATTGACTTCCCTCGGAATACGCTACCATCCGCAAGCACAAGAAGAGCTGGAATTTCCATAAAACATCCTATCTGTCATTTTATCCGCAAAAAAACACGCATATGCCACTGTTGTAGCATATTGCGTGCTCGTCTAATAAAGCCACACAAAATTTGAGATACGTGGGCGATTCTAAATCACTAAACCATCTAATTCAAGTTTACTACCCAGCACTATAACAAGAAAATAAACCTTCTTTCGAAAAGAATATTTTTCAGACCCTTAATACCTCATTTAAAGTAACGTACAACTCGCCACTTTTCAAAATCTTTTAGATGATATCAGCAATATGTTTTGCAGCACGTTTAGCATCTAACAGAATCAAGCCTAACTTACCACTTTCATTAGCAATCAGAGCCAAAACCGCATCCGCACCAGCTTGGTTCAATAAAATATAACCACTTTTGCCTTTAACCATCACTTGATCCAAATCACCACAATTAAGCTCATGTGCAGCATGGCTGCCTAATGCCAATAAAGTTGCAGACATTGCCCCTACACGGTCAGCATCCAATCCTTGAGGAATTAAAGTTGCAATTGGTAATCCATCACTGGATATTACAGCTGAAGCAATAATATCTGCCGATGTCGCATTTAAATCGCTCAACACAGAAATTAAAAGTTGTTCACGCATATCTTAAACCCAATAAAATCAATATATTATTAAATATTTGCTATTTAAACTTGTTACAATCAGTCATCTCTTCACGCTGTATTACCCAGCTTGATATTTTTGATAAATCCCAAGTCCCATAAAATTAGGCATACCGATTACAAAGCACTTTAATCAATGAAACAAAAGCCTCTTTATTTAAATCAGGCACACCGGCTACCACTAATACTAACTTGACTTTTCCCGCATATAATGGGAAAAAAGTAAGTTCTGTTTGACCTGAAGGATCACAAATCCCCCACGCATTGTGATGAATATTTAAGTTATTCTTCACTAATAACTGGTGTTTTTCGCCTAACGCTGCAACCTCACTAGACATTAAACCCACTTCTTCAGCTGTTTCGTGGTGAAAGCCCGCATTCGCAAAATACAGTCCATTACCATCAGCCAATAGTGCCCTTCCTGTACTGGACAATTGTGCTAATAATTCAGGTAACTGCTCATCTGTCATACTGGACTCTTTAACAGATGGAGATTCATCACCATATAAAAATTCCAGTCTTTGTAACCGATACAACAAATTTAATGCTGAATCCGCATCGTTTGTTTGAGCCCAGGCAAGCAAATTTTCAGTACTGGCTGTTTCATTACATGAAGCTCGTAATAATCCATGCAACAACGTTCTACTAGCACTTGGAATATTGCTAGATACAGCATAGTAAGCACCAGCAGGAGTCACATGTGGGTATAAATTTGATTGTAAAGAAAGTGTTGAATCCATCTTATGCCTCTAACCCAGGATCAATTGAGAATAACATCGCACTAACCAATTGTTTCACATCTTCTTCTTGGCGTGCATCCACTTCAAAAACAGGAACATTAAAATTATGTTGGGCCAAATATTTTTGATAAACATCAATACCTGGCAATGACCGTACGTCCATCTTGGTCACACCTACTACCAATGGTGCTGTTTTTAATAAATCTTTGAATGCATCTAGAAAAAAAGTTAAATCTTTTAAAGGATTAGCCCGAGTATTATCCAATAACAGAATTAAACCCATGCTTCCTTTGCTTAAAATTTCCCACATAAAATTAAATCGTTCTTGCCCGGGAGTGCCATATAAATGAACTTTAGTATCCCCATCTAGCCGGATAACGCCATAATCCATTGCAACTGTCGTATGTCCCTTACGAACCAAAGTCATATCAGATGCCCGTGCATCTGTTTTTACAGGAGGATCATCAGACAAAGCAGCAATTGCTGTAGTTTTACCAACGCCAACAGGCCCAGTAAATATGATTTTATTTTCCTTCATTATATTTAATCCTTATTTGCCACCTGATAATTTTCGCATCAATCTCTGGAGCAATCCACGAGGCTGATTTTGAGACGGTGTTACAGCAGTTAGCGCATCTTTAGACATTTTATTATCAGGAACATGAGTATTAACATTTACAGTATCAGTCGTTAATTCTCTATTTCCTTGAACAGAAAATTCATTATCTGTTGCTAAATATCCTGTAACATATGTAGCTGCCAAATAATTCAAAATATCTGCCATATCTAGCGGCATTACTTTATATAAAATATTTAAGTTAACTGATGTTTTAGTCAAAAATGCAGACAGTCGCATAGACTCAGGAACTGGAGCTAACCGAGTTAAATTAGGCCAACGTTTTAAAGTAAATACTGTTTGCGGAGTCATCGGAAATACCAATCTGCCTTGGGCAGTCCAGATTGCCATCTGCCACAAACAAGACATAATGGTAACTTTAGCCTTCTCTTTCCACTGAGGATTATCAGGAACTGTTTTACAAATAACCGTAAGATGATCATCACGGCACATTTTTTCCAGCTCTTCTGCACTAACGGTTAAGAGTACACGTTGAATACTAGGGAATACAATGAGGACTGGTTTACCATCAACCAATACTGCCGTATCTTGCTGTCGCTCACTAGACGCCCTTAATGCACCTAATAAACCACGCTGAGGATTAAAACGGCGAATTGTTGTCTTTTTATCATTATGCCCAGAGGGGGCTGACATTTTTTCTGGCTGCTGCGAATTAATCACTTCCTGCTGTTTGGGTTCAACAACATTACCACCCTGGGCTAAACTTCTCAGAATCGGAAATAATGTGTCAAATTTCACAGGCTTAGGTAGATGAGGAGCAGTTACAATCGGCTCATTAACTGAAAACACAACTACAGGTATATCTGGATGATTTTTCTTTGCCTCATGCCAAGCCAACATCCCCTTGCTACCATCAACGTCAACTAATACCATGTCCGGTTTAACAGTAGAGCTTGCATCCACAATTTCATAATTAGTTGTGTTATGCATTTTAAATGCCATTCTAAAAACAGCATATTGCTGCTCACCCATTTCCTGCAGACTAACCCGTACTGTCTTTACTTTCGGTATTAAATTATCCATTATTCTGCACTCTTTTATTTGTTTGAATTACGATGAATGCGCTGCTGTAACTGACTAATTGCCAAAACAACTTCCTCTGGCAGATTAGCTTCCCTTTCTCGCAGCAATCTTAGGAACTGCTCTAATCTTACCCAATCCTCTGATCGTTCATATAAATCAAACAACATTATGTACAACTGAGATTCTTGAGGGTATTGCAGAACAGCCTGCTCTAATGTAGATATTGCTTGTTCAAGCTGACCATACATTAACAAAGACTCAACTTCTTTCAATGCCAGCTCAGCAGGAGAAGTACTTTCATTTAGAATAGAATCATTCCTCTGAACCAATTCTCGATACTTAATTTTTGCCTGACGTGATGCAGCCTGCAAATATCCTTGCTTCAATCCAATTTCACGAATTTGTTGCTCAGTGGGTGCTTTCTCTAAATTATCGAACACCTCATGCTGACCCAAACTGTAACCCCAACCTAACATACGTTCTTTTACCTGACGTCCGTTAGAACCCAAGGAGTAATACAGTTTCCACAAATGAGCCGCAAATTCATTAACATCAGAATTCTGATAGTCTAATTTTAAGGCATCAATAATTAACCCTGCAGGTTTCTCTGCTTTTTGAATTGCTTTATTGTATTGCTGCAAGGCGGTTTCGTAATCAACCTGATTTTTTATTAATTTTGCTGATTTTTCAGGCTTCACAAAACCAATAACTGCACTCATTTCCTCCTCGGTCATATCACCAACTTCAGCCTTACCAATAATTAACGGACTCCGCTTAGTTAGGCGCTTAACTTCAGGACCATCATTGTTGACTGTAACTTCCACAGTTGAGGACGCATTATATGAACTACTATCTGAGTCAGAAACCTCAAAACCTGTTTGCTCACCTATCTGGCGAGCTACCTCCTGCATACCCCAATTCAACTTGGATTCTGCTAACACTCGCAAGCCCAAGTGGTTGGAATCAAGACCCAAACCAGCTTTGATATATTCAGCCAAAGCCGTTTGCGGTAGAACTGAAGCATGCCGCTCCAAGGTTGAAGACAACAAGTCAACATCCCCGATATTTAAACAAAGGCCAGCCAACTCGCTAACCAATTTTTCAGGCGCATCAGACTTTAGATTATTCAAATAACTTGCCAAAGAAGCTGCTGCCTTATCCTCATAACCGAACTGCTTATAGACTTGGTATTCAGTAAGAGGATCCACTTCCTGAGCAGATACTGAAGCAGTAGACAAATCAGCATTATTTGTATCCCACTCCCAACTCTGCTCGGTATCAGAGACTGAGGTATTGACCTGACTGACCCAAACATCGGAATCAGCCTGCTCCTCGGCATCATTATTATTACTCACTCGCCTAGTTGATGACTGGTTATTTTTGACTGATGCTTTCTCTTTACCACGCTGTTTCAGCATAATAAAGATTAGTACAACAACTGCGAGCACTCCCAATATAAGCGCGTAATCCAAGAATATCTCCCAACATATGGCATATTCGAAAACAACCCTTGCAACCTTAAAAATACAAACTACATATTTTTTGTTACAGATTGTTAATCCCTTAGCTTGTCATAATAGCATGACTTACAAAAAACCGAACCTTTATTTCAACGTTTTACTTAATTAAACACGCCGCTTATCTATCAAAGCAACCGATTGATTCAATATGTGCAGTCTGCGAAAACAAATTCATCATTCCTAATGACCTGAATCTATAACCTTTTCCAACCAATAGCGCAGCATCCCTTACAAAAGTAGCCGGATTGCATGAAACATACACTATCCGTTGCAGCCGCCGTGCCTGCGTAAGCATTTCAATCACGGCATGAGCACCGGCACGCGGTGGATCCAATAGCACTTTATCCACACTACACCAATCATCCCATGCACTGGGATTCACTTTGAATAAATCCGCCACCCTGAAATCGACATATCCTTGACAATGATTAGCCATGGCATTCTGTTTAGCCCGATTCACCAAATCGGGCAACCCTTCAACTCCCAATACTTGGGCACCGCTACGGACAATCGGCAGAGTGAAGTTACCCAAACCACAAAACAAATCGGCAATCCTCTCTCCCTGCGACGGCTGAAGCAAATCCATTGCCCTTTTCACCATCAAATTATTTAATTTCGCATTAACCTGAGTAAATCCGCCCACTTCAAACGACATTTTCAAATTAAAATCGGGAAGCTTGTAAATCAGCCCGCCCTCTTCCGGCCGCAATGCCTGGCGCATCCCGTTTTTACTTCTCCAACTCCACAGCCATGCATCCCCGAATGCCTCAACCAATGCCTGCAAACATTTCATTTCTTTTTCAGACGGCCTGCGGAGCACAATCAGGCACAGAGCCGTTTTTCCTTCCGCCACCGCAAACTCTATACCTTCCAAATTCTCTGAAAATGGCTGCAAGCCCATATGCAGCTTGGGCAAAGCTGCTGAAAGATGTTGAGGTAAAACGGCACACTGTTTCAAAGCAACAATACGATTACTCTTTTTCGAACGGAATCCTATTTTCAGACGGCCTTTTTCGTCTACTTGAACGCCCAACCTGCCACGTTCACGATAATGCCACGGCAGACCGTAAATCGGCGCCAAAATCTGATCGGGCGATATCTTGCCGAGCCGCGCACACTGCTCTTCCACCACCCTCTGCTTAAACGACACCTGCGCCGAAAATTCAATATGCTGCATGGAGCAGCCGCCACACTCCCCATAATCCGGGCATGGTGCATCCTGCCTATATCCCGACGGACGCAAAATTTCCACAGCATCTGCCACATCGAAACGCTTGTCTGTCTGAACAACACGGCAAGCAATCCGCTCCCCCGGAAGCGCGTTGTGAACGAACACAGCCTTCCCCGACCGCCTGACAATGCCGCGCCCTTCATGATCCAAACCAACCACATCGGCCTCAAACACCTCACCCTTTTCACCTTGTGAATCAGCCTGCTTTTTCATCATTATTGCCATAATGCCACGCTCGCACACCAAAACCGAACAAAAAAACGACATTTTCCCACAAATTACCGACAGTTGCGGTATGATGCCGCACCTCACAAACACTGTCAGCAAACAACATCATGAAAAAATTAGGATTCAGCCTATTTCTACTGGCGGCCGTTCCGGCCTTGGCCAACACTTCCGTTCCCGATGTCGCGCCTGTTTCACAAGGCCATCACGTCGTTATCAACATCCCCCAGCAACGCCTTTTCCTCTACACAGACGGCAAATTGGCAAAAATTTATCCTGTCGCAGTAGGTAAAGCGATGACACAAACCAACCTCGGTTCGCACAAAATCGGTGTCAAAGCGTTCAATCCCACCTGGCACATTCCGAAATCGATTCAAAAAGAACTGAACAACGGCGTAACCTCCATTCCGCCCGGCCCGAAAAATCCGCTCGGCCCCGTATTTGTCCGTTTGGGTGACCCCAAACTCGGCCTCGGCATCCACGGCACAAACGCACCGGCAAGCGTCCCCGGCGTACGCAGCCACGGTTGCGTACGGATGAAGTCCCCCGACGCCCTCCAATTTGCCAAAACCATTACCACAGGCTCTCCGGCCGATGTTATTTATCAAATGGCCGCCCTCAATGTAGACGGTGCCGGCAACCTCTGGCTGGCCGCCTACCGCGACCCTTATAACAAGAAAAACCTGAATACGGCCGCCTTACGCAAAAGCATCAACGCATGGGCGCAGGCCAACGGCAAAACCGTATCCGACAAACGCATAGACGCCATATTGAAAGCACGGACCGGCACGCTGAACTGTCTGACCTGCGGCGCAGGAAAAGGCAAAATCAGCGGCAATCTGACCTCGCTGGCATGGACTTCCGGCTCGGGCAGCCTAAGCAAACCGAAAGCAGCGGTGCCGAAACCGCAAACTCCTCCGCCTGCCGAACAAATCCTGCCTGAAGGCAGCGAAATCGAAATCGATGCCGACATCCCGCAGAACGACACTCCCGTATATCCCGTCGGCAACATGCCGCAATACAACGGCGACACAGTCAACGACAACGGAAGCGACGACAACCTGTTCTAAGCATCCGAAGGCCGTCTGAAAGATTCCGCTCCATTTAAAAGCGGACTCTTTTCAGACGGTCTCCCTACAAAATACAACCGGACGATAAAATCCGAAGCCAAACGGCAGAACGCCATCCGGAAGCAACCGCCCCTCAACCTTTCACAACCTTCCAAATAAACCACATGCCCCGCCTCAACATCTCCCCGCCCGAGTCCATTCTCTATCAAACCGGCCTCAGCGTGCAAATCGGCGATTTGAACTACGGCAACCATCTCTCCAACGATGCCGTCTTACGCATGGTTCACGAAGCGCGCATCCGCTGGCTGGCGGAGCATGGATACAGCGAATTCGACATCGGCGGCTGCGGCCTGATCATGACCGGCGCCGCCATCCAATATCGGGCACAGGCCATACACGGCGACCAACTGCAAATCGGCCTCGGCACAGCCGAAATCAGTGCGGGCGGTTTCCGCTGCGATGCCGCCCTGCTCCGCCTGCACGACCAAACACTGATTGCCACCGTCCAATGCCATCTGGCCGCTTTCGACTACACCGCACAACGCGTCCGCAGACTGCCCGAAAAATTTTCCGCCATCCTGCACGGCAAAGCATAAAAAAGGCCGCCTGAAAAATAGAAATACCTTTCAGACGGCCTCAATCCGTCCCCGGCCTTGCCCTGCCCTTTCCGACCGGCAACGCCAAACTGACGGCATCTTGAAAACCGCTTGCGGCCGTGCCGGAAAAGCATGCAACAGACGTTTCACATCCCAAATGCCGCCGCACCTCAAAATCCGCACGATGAAATAAAATACACGGCCTCACTGCCCTGCCGCACGACACACCGCATCACATAAGGAATACATCATGAACAACACTCCCGCCCCGTTTGATCGGCAGGAAATCATCCGCCGCGAACGACATCTGGCCAAATACGCCAACACCATGGACAGCCTGTTCTGCATCCCGTTTACGAAACAAGGTATCGGCATAGACGCGCTTTTGTCGCTCATCCCATTTGTCGGCGACATCGCCGGCCTGCTACTGACGCTCAAAGCCTTCCGTATGGGCAGGGAACTGGGCGTACCGGAAGAAAAAATGCGGCCGGCGGTTTATCTTGCTTTGGCCGATATGCTACTGGGCATGATTCCGGTTGTCGGCACGCTGATCGACATCTTTTTGCAACCGACCTTCCGCACAATGAAAATCGTCAACGAGCATGTCCGCAGCGAATACGGCATCGACACCAGCCTGCATCTGGAACGCCCGTTCATGCACGCGGGGCTGGAAAAGAAACAGGCACAATCCGCCTTTTGGCGCAAACCTGCCGCCGCTTGGCTTTATCTGCAGCTGCCCGATTTCTTCGGCCTCGTCATGCTGGTTTTGATGACTTGAGACCTTTGCAAAATCCCCCCAAAATCCC
>NZ_KV790823.1:0-23673 GCF_001807735.1 Neisseria sp. HMSC31F04
GAAGGAATTTTGCAAAGGTCTCGGCCTTTTTATGCTTGTTTAGCAGCAGGCGGGGGATTGCGGCAGGTGTGTTAAATCGAGCTAAAGAAAGTAGGGGGCGGCAGAGAAATGAATTCGCTTTAACTTCATTACACTAATGGTTTGAAGGGCGGGAATGCTTGACCGAACTATTTGATATAGCTATCTTCCAATAAAAAATAAAAATATTTACATACGCACCGCAACGCTTTTTTCCACTCCTTAACAGAAAGGATATTGCAATGCCTTGCTTCCCCCGTAATTTACCGCGTCTGACCGCTATCCTCCTGTCGGCCTGTACCGCTTTCTCCGCCGCCGCACACGGCAATCACACCCATTGGGGCTATACCGGACACGACTCTCCCGAAAGCTGGGGCAATCTGTCTGAAGAATTCCGTTTGTGTTCCACCGGCAAAAACCAATCTCCGGTAAACATTACCGAAACCGTTTCCGGCAAACTGCCCGCCATCAAAGTCAATTACAAACCGAGTACGGTTGATGTGGAAAACAACGGCCACACCATCCAAGTCAATTATCCCGAAGGCGGCAACACCCTGACCGTGAACGGCCGCACCTACACCCTGAAACAGTTCCACTTCCATGTGCCGAGCGAAAACCAAATCAAAGGCCGCACTTTCCCGATGGAAGCCCACTTCGTCCACTTAGACGAAAACAAACAGCCTTTGGTGTTGGCCGTGCTGTATGAGGCCGGTAAAACCAACGACCGCCTGTCTTCCATCTGGAACGTCATGCCGATGACCGCAGGAAAAGTGAAGCTCGACCAACCGTTCGACGCATCCACCCTGCTGCCGAAACGGTTGAAATACTACCGCTTTGCCGGTTCGCTGACCACGCCGCCGTGCACAGAGGGCGTATCATGGTTGGTGTTGAAAACTTATGACCACATCGACCAGGCGCAAGCGGAAAAATTCACCCGCGCCGTCGGTTCGGAAAACAACCGCCCCGTACAGCCGCTGAATGCACGGGTAGTCATCGAATAAGCGGTAACGCCGAAAATTAAAAAGGCCGTCTGAAAACCGGAAAAAGGGTTTTCAGACGGCCTTTTTATATTGGAAAGCCGGAGGATTTGTTTATAGGTTGATTAGCGGGCGCGCCGTTTTTCTTCGGCATGTTCCTTGATGGAGGCGCACATGCCGGCGGTGTTGCCGCCGTTCATCAGCATCGCCGGTTTGCCGTTGATGGTGTAGCCGCCGCTGCCGTTCTTGGCGATGACGGTTTTGCCGTCGTCCAGTTGCAGGCCGTCCGGCGTTTCCTGCCAGCCGCCGTTTTTGATGTCGTTTTGGACGACCATGCAATAGCTGCCGTCGGTCAGGATGCCGATAAGCTGCGAACCCATGGTCATGTAAACGCCGGGAGGCGGGGTTTGTGCGAAGGCTTGTGCCGACAGCATCAAAGCGGCGGCGGTTAGAAATCGGAGGGCGGTTTTCATCAAAAATCCTTTTCGGTACGGCTCCCGCAGGACGGGATTTTTATCGCCGCCTGTGCGGCACTGTGAGGTTTGAAAGTCGGAGGAAGCCTGATTATCCGTGCCTCCGAGGCCGTCTGAAAGCGGCTGAACGGTTTTTTACTTTGTTTGAAACACGTTTGCGCCGCGCGGGATATTTTCAGACGGCCTTCCGGTTTAAACCTCCGAACGTTTGAAGTCGCGCGGGCGGAAGCCCAAAAGGGCGAGCGAGGTGAAGTACAGCGTGATGCCCAGAAGCACCAGCCAGCCCAGTTGCAAAGCCTTCTGCCAGCCGCGGATGTCCGTCCACTGCATGGGCATGAAGGATTGCGCCGCCCACAGGCCGAAGCACATGACGGCCAGCGCGATGGCGAGTTTGGTCAGGAAACGCCGCCAGCCCGCGTCGGGTTGGTAGAGGCCTTTCAGTCGGAGCAGCGTGAGCAGCAGCGCGGCGTTCAGGCATGCTCCCAGTCCGACCGACAGCGACAGTCCGACGTGTTTCAGCGGTACGATGAAGGCGATGTTCATCAGTTGGGTCACAATCAGCGAGAATACGGCCACTTTGACTGGCGTTTTGATGTTTTGCTGGGCGTAGAAGGCGGGTGCGAGCACTTTAATCATAATTTGGCCGACTACGCAGAAGGAGCAGGCAATCAGCGCGTTTTTCGTCATCACCGCGTCGTTCAGGGTGAAGCCCTTGTTCATGAACATGGTGGCAATCAGCGGGAAGGAGAGCATGGCCAGCCCCAGCGCGGCGGGTGCGGCCAGCAGGCAGCACAGGCGCAGTCCCCAGTCGAGCAGCTTGGAGAATTCGCGCGGGTTGCGGCCGCCGGCGTATTTCGACAGCGTGGGCAGCAGTATCGTGCCGAGCGCGACGCCGAGTACGCCGGTGGGCAGTTCGGTCATGCGGTCGGCGTAATACATCCATGTGATGCTGCCGCTTTGCAGGTAGGAGGCGAAGATGGTGTTGATGACCAGTGAAATCTGCGTCACGCTGGCGGCGAATACGGCGGGGGTCATTTGTTTGATGACGCGGTTTACCGCCGAATTTTTAAAGTCCAGTTTGGGCAGGTTGAGAAACCCTTGTTTGGCCAGCCAGGGCAGTTGGAATACGAGCTGCAACACGCCGCCGACAAACACCGCCCACGCCAGCGCGGTAATCGGCGGGTCGAAGTAGGGCACGAGGAACAGGGCGAAACCGATGAACGACAGGTTCAGCAGCACCGGCGTGAAGGCGGGGATTTGGAACTTGTGGTAGGTGTTGAGTATCGAGCCGACAAACGACGACAGAGAAATCAACAGGATATAGGGGAACATTATCCGCAGCAGGTCGGCGGAGAGCGCGAGTTTGTCGGGCTTGTTGGCAAAACCGGTCGCCGTGGCGTGAATAATCCACGGTGCGGCCAAC
This sequence comes from Neisseria sp. HMSC31F04, assembly GCF_001807735.1. Lineage (NCBI taxonomy): Bacteria > Pseudomonadati > Pseudomonadota > Betaproteobacteria > Neisseriales > Neisseriaceae > Neisseria > Neisseria sp. HMSC31F04. The sequence goes on from NZ_KV790823.1 coordinate 2,892, forward strand.
ACGCCGATTGCGGTTACGATGGTAAGCACGAAGGTCAGCATCCCCGCGATGTGGCGGACGAATTCGCGCGTGGCTTCGGGCGATTTGGTTTGCTTGTATTCCGCCAGTATCGGCACGAAGGCTTGGGCGAACGCGCCTTCGGCAAAGATGCGCCGCAGCAGGTTGGGCAGTTTGAAGGCGGTGAAAAAGGCATCGGTCGCATCGCCCGCACCGAATACCCGCGCGATAATCATGTCGCGGACAAAGCCAAGTATGCGCGACAGCATGGTCATGCTGCCGACTTTGCCGAGCAGGGAGAGTAGGTTCATGGTTTGGATGCCGCAAAAGCCGTTTCAGACGGCCTCCAGCGGGAAAGCGGATAAAGGAGCGAAGTATAAACCAAGGCTGTCTAAAAACGAACATGGCGGATGAGCTTCTTAGAAACGAAATTCGCTGCGTTCGTTTTAGCTTCGCAGAAACTCACTACGTTCGTTTTCATACGGCCTTTCTTGCGGCAGCAGGCAAGAGAAGGCAAAAGCCGCTATTGTGCCTGCAAGGGTGGTGCCGGAGAGTGGAATGCCGACAATATCGGCATTCAGTATCCCGAACAATAAGCCGCATATGCCGCCAATAAAGGTCATGGTTACAACTCCTTGCGGATTGCGGTGTAGTTTGAGGGCGGCGGCAAGCATGGCGGTTACGGATGCGGGAAGGCAGCCGAAAGGCCACGATGCGATGGTGATGCCGATAAACAGGCTGAAATCGAAATACGTCGCGCGTGGCAGGAAGGCGGCCAGTCCGCCAAGAGAAGGGGCAAGCAAAAAACACAGCCACATCAAAATGACATAGCGTTCTTTGTCGCTACCGTTTTTGTTGGCCAGAAAGACGGTCATCCCGGAGAGAAGTGCGAGGCTGAGCAGTGGCGACAGAATGAGATATACCATGTGATTGACTAAGGGTCGGCAAATGAGGCCGTCTGAAACAAGCGTTGCGGGTTTCAGACGGCCTTGGCTGTTTTTATTCGGCGTAGAGTTTGTGTTTGCGGATATAGTGCCAAACGTTTCCGTCCAGCATTTCCGCCGCATCCAAGCCGTTTTTCAGACGGCCTCTGATGTCGCTGGAGCTGATGTCGAGCAGCGGGGCTTGGAGCAGGTGCAACGAACCGTTTTGCAGTACTTCGCCCAGCCAGCCGTGCAGTTCGCGCGGGGCTTGTGCGAGGCTGCCGCCGTTTCGGTTGGCAACGGCGATGTTGGTTTGGCGGACCAGTGTCTGCCATTTTTTCCAGGTGTGCAGTTTGAGCAGGCTGTCCATGCCCAGCAGCCACCACAGTTCGGCCGTGGGAAATTGCTGGCGGAAAATCTGTACGGTGTCGAAGGTGTAGGTGGCGCCGCCGCGCACGATGTCGCAGTCGCTGACGGCAAAGCGGGGATCGGCCGCCGCAGCCAGTTCGGTCATGGCCAGGCGGTGTTCGGCAGGGGTTTGCGTGCCGTCTTTGTGGTAGGGGTCGCCTGCGGGGAGGAAGATGACGCTGTCGAGTTTGAGTTCGTCGGCGAATGCGCGGGCGATGTGGGTGTGCCCTTTGTGTATCGGGTCGAAGGTGCCGCCGAAAAGGCCGATGCGCGTACTCATGCCGGTTTCACCGCGCATTCAGTTTTGCCGTCCACGATGAGGGCGAGCTTGCCTGTGGTGGGGTGGATGACCAGGCCGTGTACGGGGATGTAGTCGGGCATCAGGGGGTGGCGGCGTATCATGCCGACGGTGTGGCGGACGCTGTCTTCCACGTCGGTAAAGCCGGTCAGCCAGTTGTCGAGGCCGATGCCGGCGTTGCGCAGGGTGGTGATGCGGTCTTCGGGGATGCCGAATTCGCCGGTTTTATTCAAAAATGCGTCGGGATTCATGCCGCGCATGCCGCAGTCGTAGTGGGCGATGACCATGATTTCGGTTACACGCAGTTCGAATACGGCTATCAGCAGGCTGCGCATCACCGAGCCCCAGGGGTGATTGACTAACGCGCCGGCGTTTTTGATCAGTTTGGCATCGCCGTTTTTCAGCCCGAGGGCGCGCGGCAGCAGTTCGGACAGGCGGGTGTCCATGCAGGAAAGGATGGCGAGGCCGCGTTCGGGATATTTGTTGCTGAAAAATTGGGCGTATTCACCGGACTCGACGAAGTTTCGGTTGTAGTCGAGTATTTCGTTTAAATTATCCATCAGTATTCCTTTGTCGTGGTACGTTTGGTTGTCCGAGTGTTTTCAGACGGCCTTTGATGCCGGTACGGCGGCCGTCAGGCCAGGCTGCCGAAACGCCGTCTGAAATAAACCAGTGCGGGGTCGTGGGTGGTTTTGCCGTCGTGGACGGCGATTTCGTCGATTTCCACCATGAATACCCAGTGGGTGCCGACTTCGCTTTGTGTGGTGAGGGTGCCGTGCAGGTGTGCCAGCGCGCCTTCTACTTGAAGCTGGCCGTTGCGCCCCCTGTGCCAGATGTGGTATTCGAAACGCTCTTCGGGTGAGAGTTTGGTCATGCCGGCGAAATGTTCGGCCACGTCTTGCTGTCCGGCGGCGAGCACGTTGATGCAGACGGCGCGGTTTTCCAATAAAACGGGCACGATGGCCGATTGGCGGTTGATGCACAGCATGACGGTGGGCGGTTCGTCGGTAACGGCGGTAACGGCGGTCATGGTGATGCCGTAGCGTCCGGCCGTGCCGTCGGTGGTGATGACGTGTACGCCGGAGGCGCAGGCGGCCATGGCGTCGCGGAAGGGGAGTTGGAGGGTGTGCGGCATAAGTTTTGTCGGATACGGTATCGTGCGGGTGTTTCAGGCGGCCGGACGTAAAGACGCGGCAGGCGGGTATTCTACCCGACACTGCCGCTTCGGTGTGGTTTTGTCCGGCCTTTTATTCGGCTTCGGACTCACGTTGTTTCAATGTACTTAATTCATGAAGCAACTCAAGTAATTTGTCCATTTTTTCGCGTGTCATTTTGCTTTCGATGTCGTCATAGCAGGCATCGATTGCCGAACAGGTTTTTTCGTACATGTCCGTGCCTTCGTCGGTCAGCTTCAAAAAAACCCTGCGTTGGTCGTTGGATGGTTTCATCCGCACCAGCAGGCGTGCTTTTTCCAGCCGTGTCAAAATGCCGGTCAGGCTGGGGCGCAGTATGCAGGCCTGATCGGCCAAATCCTGAAAATCCAAAGTGCCGTTTTCCGCCAACAGGCGGATGATGCGCCACTGTTGGTCGGTAATGCCCGCCTCGTTCAAAACGGGGCGAAAGTAGGATGAAAGGGCATCGCGCGCCTGCAGCAGGCTGATGTTGATCGAACGGTGTTTAGAAATACCCATAAAAAATTCCTTCGCAAAGGGAAAACAGTCATTTATTATGAATTAAATGATATGTGTTTTAAGCAAAAGCTGCAAGTAAAAATTCACTTCGCATAACGGTTTTCCATTATTTTTACTTTTTCTTTGCAATCGGAAGTAAGACGGGAACTTTTATTGACGGTTTTAAAAGGGTGAAAAATAATTTCTTAACATGCATTTGTAATCGGATTTCTATTCAGGCCCGTTTATTCTGTTTCCCCGATGCTTGCTATGTGCCAGAGGCCGTCTGAAAGAATCAGGCGCGATACCGAAACATTGGGTACGCTGCGGTATTCGATTGCTTTGCTGTCTATGCTTTTCAAAATCGCCGTAATCGTCATGCCGTGCGACACTGCCAATACGCGGCGGCAGTCTGCACTTTCCCGGGCGATTTGCTCAAGGGCTCGTCGGGTGCGGGCAGTAAACCGTTCCTCGTTTTCCGCCAAAGCCAGAGGATCGGCTGCCGCAACGGCTTCCGCCAGTAAATGCCGATCCGTACGGCGGAAGGCCGTCTGAAAAGCCGCTGCATCGGGAAAACCGTTTTGTTCGGCCAGCTTTTGGTGCAGCACATGGGTAAACTCGCCTTCAAAGCCGCCGAAGCAATATTCGCGCAAATCGGGCAGTTGTCGGACAGACAAGCCGCCTTGCCCAGCCTGTTGCAATATCAAGCCGACGGTTTCCGCGGCACGGGGCGCGGTGCTGGAGAAGGCGGCATCAAACGCAATTTCCCGTTTCCCTATCCTGCATCCCAAAGCCGCAGCCGCAGCTCGTCCTTCGTCAGTCAGTGGCGAATCGCTCCATCCTTGCAGGCGGCCGATGGTATTGAAAACGGTTTTGCCGTGCCTTACCAGATAAACTTCCAGCATCGCATCATTCCTTAATGAACACATTTATTCAGCCTTGAAACCGATCGGGCATCATAACAGCAGAGAGACCGTCTGAAAAAATAAAACTGCTTTCAGACGGCCTTTCCATTAAAATAGGACGGTATTATCCGAAAGAGGCAAAAATTATGGCAAAACAACCGAGCGGCCTCGGACGCGGCCTCGATTCCCTTTTGTCCGGCAGCATAGAAGACGGCCGAGACGAACGACTAACCACGGTAGCCGTAGGCGACATCAAGCCCGGACGTTACCAACCGCGCGTGCAGATGGATGACGAAGCATTGCAGGAATTGGCGGAGTCCATTAAAGCCCAAGGCGTTATTCAGCCGGTTATCGTGCGTGAGCACGGATTGTCGCAATACGAGTTGATTGCCGGGGAACGCCGTTGGCGTGCCAGCCAATTGGCCGGGCTGACCGAGATTCCCGTCGTCGTCAAAAACATCAGCGACGAAACCGCGCTGGCAATGGGTTTAATTGAAAACCTGCAACGGGAAAACCTCAACCCGATTGAAGAAGCACGCGGCCTGAAACGTCTTGCCGACGAATTCAGCCTGACGCATGAAACCATTGCCAAAGCCGTCGGCAAAAGCCGCAGTGCGATTTCCAATACCCTCCGCCTGCTGGCCTTGCCGGAACCGGTTCAGGAGCTACTTTACCGCCGCCACTTGGAGATGGGGCATGCCCGCGCATTGCTGACACTGCCGGTAGTTGATCAGTTGGAATTGGCTCAGAAAGCGGTTAAAAACGGTTGGTCGGTGCGCGAAGTCGAACGCCGCAGCCAGTTGGCGCAACAGGCAAAAAAAAGCAGTACCGAGAAAACCGTTCATCCCGATATCCGGCGGTTGAATGAAACATTAACGGCCGAGTTGGGCGTGAGTGCCGAAGTCAAAAGCAGTAACGGTCGAAAAGGTAAAATCGTCCTGCATTTTGACAATCCGGAAACCTTAGATGCACTGTTAAAACGGTTAGGTGTGCCGTTTGATTGAATACGCAGCAAATTAGAGCCGGAGTTGAAGCAATAAATCACCGGAAATACCTGTCAAACAAGCAGAAAATGAAACAATGGCATAGATGAAGGCCGAATTATCTTTAAATGCGGCAGACACCTTGTCATTTTGCTAAGAACTGTTAAAAATGGCCGCAAAGCCGAATGGGAGGTTTAAAAACGTAACTTTCTATAACGGTTGCATCGGCAGGTTATAAAATTATTTCACGAAAATTAACCTGTTTGCTTGACGGAAAACGGGGCATTCATTATAGTAGTGCGGCCTATCCTGACTCTTGCTGTGTGCCCTAATGGTAAAAATCCTTTATTTCCAACTTGCCGTGTTATTGGTAGTGGTTGCATTGAGCGGGTTGATAGCGGGGTCGCCTGCCGCATGGTCGGCGGCTGCCGGAGGGGTGAGTTATGTTTTACCTTCTGCTGTTACGGTTCTGTTCTTAAATATTTTCCGCAGTATGCCGCAATATGCCGGTTATGCTTTTATTTTCGGAGAAAGTTTAAGAATAGTGCTGGCACTGGTTTTAATGGTGGCATTCTTTGCCCTATATCACCAGGAGTTGCGGTTTATACCGTTTCTTTTAGGCTTGTTAGCCACCGGTCATGTGATTTTTTTTATTTTTTGGAAAGCAAAATATCATGTCAAGCGCAAGTGAAACCGTGACTGCTGCCGACTATATCAAGCACCATCTGCAAAGTTTGACCAGTTTGTCCGATGTGACGAAAGGTCAAGGTTTGCAGAATATCGCCGATTTCTCTTATATTAACTTGGATGCCATATTTTTTGCAGTCGTTTTAGGTGCTTTGGGTTGCTTCCTGTTGCGCAGAGCGGCTGTAACGGCTACTGCCGGCGTTCCCGGTCGCTTTCAGGCGGCGGTCGAGCTGTTGTATGAATTTGTTGATGATATGTGCAAAGGCATTATTCATAATGCAGAATCACGCAAGGCTGTTGCTCCTTTGGGTTTAACCCTTTTTGTATGGATTTTCCTAATGAACGCCATGGATTTGTTGCCGGTTGATTTGTTGCCCGTGACATGGCAAGGCATTACCGGTGATCATCATGCATTGTTGCGTGTAGTTCCAACCGCTGATTTAAATACATCGTTGGCTTTGGCAATTGGTGTTTTGTGTGTCTGCATTTACTACAACATTAAAATCAAGGGTGGTAAAGGATGGGTGCATGAACTGTTTACGGCACCATTCGGTCCGTTTTTGGCTCCGGCCAACTTTTTGCTGAATATTTTGGAATTTCTATCCAAAACCGTTTCTCATGGTATGCGGTTGTTTGGCAATATGTATGCAGGTGAGCTGGTATTTTTGCTAATTGCTTTGCTTGGAGGTGCTTGGGCTGCTGGCGGACATTTCAGTTTGATGGATCCCGTCTTGTTTGTGTTCCATATCGTTGCAGGTGCAGCTTGGGCCATATTCCACATTTTAATTATTACCTTACAGGCTTTTATCTTCATGGCATTGGCGTTCGTTTATATCGGTCAGGCACATGATGCGCACTAAGCATTATGTAATGGTTTATGTAATGGTTAAAGGTTTTATGTTCTAAAGTTTGAAGTTTTAGTTTTGGTTGTTTAGTCGTAGTTTTAACTTTTGTTTTATTTAAGGAGTGTAAAATGGGTTTGATTGCTATTGCTTGCGGTTTGATCGTGGCATTGGGTGCATTGGGTGCCTCTATTGGTATCGCAATGGTTGGTTCTAAATATTTGGAATCCTCTGCTCGTCAGCCTGAATTGATTGGTCCGCTGCAGACCAAACTGTTTTTGATTGCAGGTCTGATTGATGCGGCATTCTTGATTGGTGTGGCTATTGCTCTGCTGTTCGCCTTCGTTAATCCGTTTGTTAAGTAATCAGGGAAACTCTTATTCTGTATGAGCAGAATAGAAAGATTGCTTGATTAACTCTATACACGAAGGTTAAGTAATGAATTTAAATGCAACCTTAATTGCGCAGTTAATCGTCTTTTTTATCTTGGTTTGGTTCACAATGAAATATGTGTGGCCTCCGATTGCTAAGGCGCTTGATGAGCGCGCTGACAAAATCGCAGAAGGTTTGGCTGCGGCTGAACGCGGGAAGAGTGATTTTGAACAGGCTGAAAAGAAAGTTGCAGAACTCTTGGCCGATGGTCGCAATCAGGCTACCGAACTGGTGGCGAATGCGGAAAAACGTGCGGCGCAAATTGTAGAGGAAGCAAAGAATCAGGCTTCTGTTGAGGCTGCCCGTATCGCGGCTCAAGCAAAATCAGATGTAGAGCAGGAAGCTAACCGTGCACGCGAAGCATTGCGTGAGCAAGTTGCTGCTTTAGCTGTAAAAGGTGCTGAAGCCATTTTGCGAAGTGAGGTTAATGCTGCCAAACATGCTGATTTGCTTGCTAACCTGAAGCAGGAGCTGTAGCTTATGGCTGAGTTCGCAACTATTGCCAGACCTTATGCAAAGGCATTATTTGAACTGGCGAACGAAAAACATCAAATTGAATCTTGGTTGAGTGGGTTGAAGGAATTAGCATGGTCGGTAGCTCAGGGTCGTGTTGCTGCGCTGATTGAGGATACCCGAACTAATAGCAAGGAAAAGGCTGATTTTTTACTCAAATTGCTTACTGATGAGCAGGTTGCGGGAGATAAAACTTTTCGTAATTTTGTTTATGTAGTGGCAGATGAGAAGCGGCTTTTGGTTTTACCTGAAATTTATGTTCAATATCAAGATTTAGTTTTATCGCGTAATAATACCAAGAAGGCGGTCATTTACAGTGCATTCGAATTTGCCAGCGAAGGGCAAAAGGCCAAAATCGTAGCAGATTTGGAGCAACATTTTAATACCCGGTTAGAAGCTGTTTTTAATGTTGAGCCTAGCTTAATCGCCGGAATTAAGGTGGAAGTGGATGATCAGGTATTGGATCTGTCTATACAGGGTAAATTGCAAAAACTGTATACGGCAATGACGAATTAGGAGAGTTTTCATGCAGCTTAATCCTGCTGAAATCAGCGAATTATTGAAAGCCAAAATCGAAAACTTAGACACAAAGCAAGAGATACATACTCGAGGTACGGTAATTTCCGTTACTGATGGTATTGTGCGAGTGCATGGCTTGTCAGACGTAATGCAAGGTGAAATGCTTGAATTTCCGAATAATACGTTTGGTCTGGCAATGAACTTGGAGCGTGATTCGGTTGGTGCTGTTGTGTTGGGTGAATATGAACACATCAAAGAAGGAGATGAGGTTAAATGTACTGGCCGTATCTTGGAAGTGCCGATTGGCCGTGAATTGGTGGGTCGTGTAGTAAATGCACTGGGGCAGCCAATTGATGGTAAAGGTCCTATTGATACAAAACTGACAGCACCTATTGAGAAAATTGCGCCAGGTGTAATTGCTCGTCAATCAGTTGACCAGCCTATGCAGACAGGCGTGAAAGCTATTGACTCAATGGTACCCATTGGTCGAGGGCAGCGTGAGTTGATTATTGGCGACCGTCAGACGGGTAAAACAGCTGTTGCATTGGATGCAATCGTCAATCAAAAAGGGACTGGCGTTGTTTGCATTTATGTAGCAGTAGGTCAAAAAGCATCTTCTATTGCGAACGTAGTTCGCAAATTAGAGGAGTATGGCGCAATGGAGCATACAATTGTAGTTGCGGCAACGGCTTCTGAGGCTGCGGCATTACAATTTATTGCACCTTATGCAGGCTGTACTATGGGTGAGTTTTTCCGAGACAGAGGAGAAGATGCTTTAATTGTATATGATGATTTGTCTAAACAAGCTGTAGCTTATCGTCAAATTTCTTTATTATTGCGTCGTCCACCCGGTCGCGAAGCGTATCCTGGCGATGTGTTCTATTTGCACAGCCGCCTGTTGGAACGCGCTGCCCGTATCAATGCTGATGAAGTTGAAAAGCTAACTGGTGGTGAGGTAAAAGGTAAAACAGGTTCTTTAACTGCACTGCCAATTATTGAGACTCAAGCCGGTGACGTTTCAGCGTTCGTTCCGACTAATGTAATTTCAATTACTGATGGTCAAATTTTCTTAGAAACTGATTTGTTTAACTCAGGTATCCGTCCTGCCATTAATGCAGGTATTTCCGTCTCCCGTGTTGGTGGCGCTGCTCAGACTAAAGTTATTAAAAAATTAGGTGGTGGTATCCGTTTAGCTTTAGCGCAATATCGAGAGCTAGCAGCCTTCTCTCAATTTGCATCTGATTTAGATGAAGCCACACGCAAGCAGTTGCAGCATGGTGAGGTAGTTACTGAATTGATGAAACAAAAGCAGTTCAGTACATTAAATACAGCTGAGATGGCTTTGACCCTATGGGCTATTAATGAAGGTTCATACGGAGATGTTCCTGTTTCTAAAGCATTATCTTTTGAAGCTGAGTTCTTGAGTTATGTGCGTACTCAATATCCAAAAGTTTTAGAAAGCATCAATGAAACAGGTGCTATGTCTGATGATAATGAAAAAGCCTTAACAGAAGCGATGAAGTCTTTCAAAGCGTCTTATGCACATACGGCATAAGCGATAAAGAAAGGAGTCTAGAATGGCTGTAGGGAAAGAGATTCTCACCAAAATTCGCAGTGTTCAGAATACACAGAAGATCACTAAAGCGATGCAAATGGTGTCAACCTCTAAGATGCGTAAGACTCAGGAACGGATGCGTTTGGCGCGTCCGTATGCTGATAAAGTGCGTTTGGTAATGGGCCATTTGGCACAAACACAAGAAAGCCACGGTATTAAATTATTGAGCGAGCGCCGTGAGATACGTCGCGCTGGTTTTATTCTAATTACTACAGATAAGGGTTTATGTGGCGGGCTAAATGCGAATGTGCTAAAGAAATTTTTAGCACAAATGCAAGATTACCAAGAACGTGGTATTGAGACTGATGTAGTTTGTATCGGTAGTAAAGGTTTAGCTACTTGCCAGCGTATTGGGTTAAATGTAATTGCCAGCGTCGTAAATTTAGGTGATACGCCTAGGTTAGAATTGCTGGTCGGTTCATTGACAGAGCTGTTTAAGCGGTACGAACAGAACGAAATTGATATTATTCATATTGTTTATTCTGGTTTCGTAAATACTATGCGCCAAGAGCCTCGAATGGAAGTATTACTCCCTATTGGGCGGAATACTTTGGAGGCAGCTCAAGTCGAAGGTCGGGGATATAATTGGGATTACCGTTATGAGCCTACACCTATTGCTGTATTGGAATACCTAGTTCGTCGTTATTTGGAATCTGTGGTTTATCAGGCGTTAAGCGATAATATGGCTTCAGAGCAGGCCGCACGTATGGTAGCCATGAAAGCTGCTACAGATAATGCAGGTAATGCAATTAAGGAGCTGCGTTTGGTGTACAATAAATCGCGCCAAGCGGCTATTACTACAGAATTGTCAGAAATTGTTGCAGGTGCAGCGGCTGTATAGCTTGCTGATTTGCATTTAGAAATTAGGATGCGATAATGAGCCAAGGCAAAATCGTACAAATCATCGGTGCTGTAGTGGATGTGGAATTCCCACGTGACGCTATCCCGCATGTTTTTGATGCATTAAAATTAGTTGAAAATGACCTAACCTTAGAAGTTCAACAACTTTTAGGGGATGGTGTAGTGCGTACCATTGCGATGGGTAGTTCAGATGGATTAAAGCGTGGTATGGCTGTGAATAATACCGGAGCTCCAATTACTGTTCCTGTTGGCCGTGAAACTTTGGGTCGTATCATGGATGTATTGGGTAATCCGGTTGATGAGGCAGGTCCGGTAAATGCATCCAATACACGTGCGATCCATCAAGAGGCTCCTAAGTTTGATGAGCTTTCTTCAACAACGGAATTATTAGAAACAGGCATTAAGGTTATCGACTTGTTATGTCCGTTTGCCAAAGGTGGTAAAGTGGGTCTGTTCGGTGGTGCAGGTGTAGGCAAAACCGTAAACATGATGGAGTTGATTAATAACATTGCCAAGGCACATAGCGGTTTGTCTGTGTTCGCAGGCGTGGGTGAACGTACTCGTGAAGGTAATGACTTCTATCACGAGATGAAAGATTCCAACGTATTGGACAAAGTGGCGATGGTTTACGGTCAGATGAACGAGCCTCCAGGCAACCGTCTGCGTGTAGCCTTGACCGGTTTGACTATGGCCGAATATTTCCGTGATGAAAAAGACGAAAGCGGCAAAGGTCGCGACGTATTGTTCTTCGTGGACAACATTTACCGTTACACTTTGGCCGGTACCGAAGTGTCTGCATTGCTGGGCCGTATGCCTTCAGCAGTGGGTTACCAACCGACATTGGCTGAAGAAATGGGTCGTTTGCAAGAGCGTATTACCTCCACCCAAACAGGCTCCATTACTTCCATCCAAGCCGTATATGTACCTGCGGATGACTTGACTGACCCGTCTCCTGCAACAACGTTTGCCCACTTGGACGCTACTGTCGTATTGAGCCGTGATATTGCATCTTTGGGTATTTACCCCGCAGTTGACCCGCTTGACTCTACTTCACGCCAACTGGATCCGATGGTATTGGGTCAAGAGCACTATGACGTAGCCCGAGGCGTACAATCTACTCTGCAAAAATACAAAGAATTGCGCGATATTATTGCCATTCTGGGTATGGATGAATTGTCAGACGAAGACAAACTGACCGTGATGCGTGCACGTAAGATCCAACGCTTCCTGTCGCAACCGTTCCATGTTGCCGAGGTATTTACCGGTTCTCCTGGTAAGTATGTACCGTTGCGGGATACTATTGCCGGCTTCAAAGCTATCTTGAGCGGCGAATATGACCATCTTCCTGAGCAGGCGTTCTACATGGTAGGTGGCATTGAAGAAGCTGCTGAGAAAGCAAAAACTTTAAACTGATAGGAGGCTGGCATGGATGTCATGCGAGTTGAAGTGGTAAGTAACGAATACAACATCTATTCAGGCGAGGCCAGCTTTGTTGTGGTTCCGACTGTTCAGGGTGAGCTCGGTATTTATCCGCGACATGAGCCGATTATGAGTTTGGTACGGCCAGGTGTATTACGGCTGCAAATTCCAGGTGAAAAAGAAGAGGTTTTGGTAGCAGTTTCAGGCGGCGTTTTGGAGGTTCAACCTGATAAATTGACCGTATTGGCTGACGTGGCTGTCCGTAGTAGTGAAATGGATCAAGCCCGTGCCGAAGAAGCGAAGAAAGCAGCAGAGGCAGGTATTGCCAAGGCTGCGGACGACGAAGCTTTGGCCAAGGCGCATAGTGCGTTGGCTGTTGCTCTTGCAGAACTCAAAACTCTCGACTATATTCGCTCAAGAAAACATCAATAATCTATATTTTAGATTAGATAAAAGCACGGCTTGCCGTGCTTTTATTCAATTTTGTAATTATTTAATCCATTGATTTAAAATAAAATTTATTTATATTTTGAGGTTATGACTGGATTAGTCTCAAAGATTTAAGTACTGTAAAAATAAATATCAGAGACTGGCCAAGATTTTATTGGGGTAAGAAGAAGGAAAGATTAAATTAACACCCTCAGAATTCATTTTAATTGTAGATAATTGAGTAATAGAACAAACGAAGTAGCTTTTAATGGCCTAGTTTAATGGTGAAGTTGTTTTGTTCTTAATAAAATTAAACTAAATAAATCAAAAAGTTTTCTCTCTTTGATGTTGGTTCGGATATATAAGTTGTCTGAATAAGGAAAAAATTATGGGAAAAATATTGTGTTTCGTTATTGGGCTGCTATTGTCGGCTTGCGCGAGTATGCCAAGCAGTGAGGCGCTAAATGGTGAATGGCTGCCGGAGGAAATTGGTGGAAGTCCGTTTACTGCCCAAGCGAGTTTGACATTTGATAGCGAACAGCAGTTGCTCAGCAGTTATGCCGGATGCAATCGGCTGACGACTCGTTATAGTGCCGACAATGGGAAATTGGATTTCGGTTATACGTCATCTACGAGGATGGCTTGTGATCCCGAACATAGCGAGGCAGAGCATAAAATCAGCCAAGTATTTGTTCAGGCTGAAAAATTTTGGATTCAAGACGGAAAGTTGTTGATTAAAGACGGGCAGGGAAATGTCCTACTGCGCGCTGTAAAATCGTCTTAAGCATTTGTTTAAAAGAATATGACGGTAATACGTAATCTCACGGTGCCGAGTTGTTTTGAATGACCATGAGGCCGTCTGAAAATCGAAAACGGCAAAATTGGTAAACAGCGGCCGGATGCTTGTCATCTTACTTTGCCGAATAGGGTCCAAACATATTTTCAGACGGCCTTCCAATCAAATTCGTCGAATGACGGGCGGCCTGCAAATAGGCAGCCAGCGGATGTCCGTAGTCCAACATACCCAGCCGATGGAATAAATCGGCTGTGACCAAAACGGAATCGTTCATCATTTCTCCATTGCACATCGCCAATGCGGCTTCTTCCGCAGACATTAAGGCAAACGACGCCACTTCTCCGTCTTGATTTTGCGGCATTAGCTCATTCGGCAGTATCACATCGAAAATATGCAAACATTCGCGGTGCAATCCGCGCGATACCTGATGCAGGCTGAAGCAGCGTCCGGTGTATTGCAAGCGGTTGAGAACCGCATCCGTCAGTCCGGCCTCTTCTCGGCCTTCCCGTTTTGCCGCTTCCCATATCTGTTCTCCAGCCGAAATACCACCGCCTACCAACGTGTCCAACTTGTTGGGATCGACGGCTTTATGCGGGCTGCGGCGGGCAATCCAAAAACGCAGGCCTTCTTCCGTAACCGCCAAACCGTTGATATGGACCGCATGGCTATATAGGCCGAGCGGGCGGAAGGCGGAGCGTTCGAGGGCAAAGAGGATTTGCCTGCTGTCGCCCGACCAAACATCAAAACGTTCGTTGCGCCACCCGCCGAAAAGGCCGGCATCATGCCAGCGGCGGGCAAGCTGTTCCAACTGCCGGCCCATTTCCCTCCAATTATCCGCAACCAGATGCAGGCCGTCTGAATCTTCGTGTAGAGGATTAGGCCAATCCCGAATCAGATGTTTTCGCCAAACCTCATTCACAAAACCCAATGCCAATCCGTTCAACCGCAGCGGCAGCCAATCTTCGGCATGGTAGCGGAAAGCCGTTTGCAGGATAGAAAGCAAGCCGTCCTGCAGGCTGGTGGGCAATGGAGGCATTGAGGAGTAGGGCAGGTGCATGGCATTCCTTATTCGCCGAAGCTCGGACGTGTAGGCAGATAAATATCGAAACGGGTGGACTTGCCACTGTATTGATAGGCAGGCGTGCATTGCGCCAGCAAGGCTCCCAACCGAGGCCGCTTGACCACAATGCGTTTCGTTGCAACATCTCGGGCGGCGGCCAACAACTCCGCATCGTCGGTGTTTTGCGCCGAACCGATTAACTGGTGGAAATAAGCCATTTCCTTTTTGACGGCAGCCGATTTTTGCCGTTCGGGATACATAGGGTCGAGATAGACGACATCGGGCCTGCCTGCCGCAGCCAAATCCGACAGCAGCCGCACCGCATCACCGTAATGCAGCGTCATCCGTTTCGCAATGGCAGAGGTTTCTTCAGCCGCCCGTGCCCGTCTGAGGCCGTCTGAAAGCAGGCAGGCGACAACCGGATGACGTTCGATAATCGACACCGGCAAACCTTGTGCAGCCAAAACGAAGGCATCGCGCCCCAAACCGCCTGTGGCATCGATAACCGACGGGCAGGCCGTATGGTTTACCGCCTTTGCAATTAGCTCGCCGCCGCCTTTCAAACGTCGGTATTGCGCGCCGCCGCCGACAAAATCCACCCGCACACGCCCCTTTTCTCCCGCTTTGCACAAACTGATGCCTTCACTATCCGCATACAGGTAGAGGCCGTCTGAAGGAGGATGATCATATATGGAGATGCCATATCCGCTGATTTCAGCCAGAGTGTCGTCAGATGCGCCGTTTGCGGCATAACAGAAAAAATTCATGATTTCCTTCCTTTGAGCCTGATAGGGCGAAGTGATGGGAAAGTACTGGATAGGCCGTCTGAAAAAGCGGAAATGCAGAAGTAGAACGGTTGATGCTGATTATCTCATCGGCACGAATTCAACTTTCAACGTATCGCGATGCACATAAATATTGTAGTCCCCATCAGGTGTGCCGCGATAGTGCCTATTTTCTCCCCGTAATGAAAAATTGAACCAGATAATATCGGGCTTTGTGATATTTTCAGAATAAGTTATCAGATAGTTATTCAGATCCAGTCCTTTTTCCTTCATTGCCTGCATGGCCAAAAACAAAGGGTAGGAAAGGTCTTTTTGAATAGTGAAACCTTTTTCCGGCGTGTAGTCTTGGCTTTTCTGGATATTGCTTTTTGCATGGGGGGGAATGATACGCCGACGATGGTGAAAAGAAGGAATAAGATTTTTTTCATGAGGTAAAACCGATTATCGTGGATGGCGAAACGGCGGATTCCAAGTCGAAAACTTGTGAAATCCGCCGTTTGCAGGGGCGGTAGCCTTTAAGGCCGCGATTCCGTTTAGCGTTTGGCAAAGCCTTGTTTGCGCAGGTAGTTCAGCATGAAGGGGCGTACCGGCCGGCCCAGGGTGTTGCGCACTTGTTGCGCCCAATCCAAATCTTTGCCGCTGCGTTCGCGGTAGTAGGTTTTGACGGTTTCGTTGTAGTCTTCCAAAACGGTTTTTGCCGCCGGACGGTAGCGGTTTTCCGATACCAGCGTCTCCAACGGCAGGCGCGGGCGTTGCAGCGGGTCTTGGTCGGGATGGCCGAGGCACACGCCGAATAGCGGGACGACATGCTCGGGCAGGCCGAGCAGTTCACCGACGCGGGCGATGTCGTTGCGGATGCTGCCGATATACACCGCGCCCAAGCCCAGTGATTCGGCAGTCAGCACCATGTTTTGCGCCATAATGCCCGCATCGATTGCGCCGATCAGCAGAACTTCGGTCCAATCGGTTTGCACCGCATCGTCCAGCGCGTGATGGCGGGCGGCGTCGATGCAGAAAACCAGAAATTCGGCGCAGTGTTCGACGTAGGCGTGTCCCGCACCGCCCTCCGCGGCGCAAACCGCGCGCAATTCTTTGCGGACGGCGATGTCGGTTACGCGGATGATGCTGCCGTTTTGCAGGTAGCTGGATGTGGACGACGCGCGGGCCGCCTCCAAAACGGCGGACAGCATTTCGTCGGAAACGGGTTCGGCGGTAAAGCGGCGGATGGAACGGTGCGCCAGTGCGGTTTGCAGGGCGGGACGGCTGTTCAAAGTCATGGCTTGCTCCTCGTCAGATGGATAGGGAAGGGGATTGTAACAGAATAGGCCGCCGCCCCGCCGAAGAGGCCGTCTGAAAGGCCGCCGGACGATGTTTTCAGACGGCCTCAACCTGCCTGTGGGCAGGCTTGATATACATTAAAATTTTATCCGCCCGTGCCCACGATGGCCGCTTTTTTTGTTATCCTTGCCCCGTCTTTTAAAAGTGGAATGAAAAATGCGGCTTATTACGGCATGCAGCATCTTTCCGCACGAATTCACCTATTTTATTGAGGAGCAGTGAAGATGAACCGGCATTCGGATATTGTCGTCGTCGGCGCAGGGCCGGCGGGATTGAGTTTCGTACGCACCTTGGCCGACAGCGGCCTGCGGATTACCATAGTGGAAAAAAGCCCGCTCGAAAGCATTTCCAACCCAGCCTACGACGGCCGCGAAATCGCCCTGACCCACCTCTCGAAAGAGATTATGGAACGCCTGGGCATGTGGCAGCGCGTACCCGAAAACGAAATTTACCCACTCCGCGATGCGAAAGTTTGGAACGGCTCCTCTTCCTACCAACTCCATTTCCCGCAGCCTACACAGGCGCGCGGCAGTGCGACCGACCGCTTGGGCAACCTGATTTCCAATCACAACATCCGCAAAGCCGCTTACGATGCAGTGGCCGAGCAGGACAACGTTACCCTGCTGGCAGGCGTGGGCGTGAAAGAAGCCCGCACCGATGCCGACGGCGCATATATTACATTGGATAACGGCGAACAACTGACCGCCCGCCTGCTGGTGGCCGCAGACAGCCGTTTTTCGCAAACCCGCCGCCAAATCGGCATTTCTGCCGACATGCACGACTTCGGCCGCACCGTCATCGTCTGCCGCTTCAAACACGAAATATCCAACTGCCACACCGCCGTCGAATTTTTCCAATACGGCCGCACCCTTGCCCTGCTGCCGCTGGAAGAGCACCTGACCAACTGCGTCATCACCATAGATAGCGACAAAGCGGGCGCGCTGCTTGCCATGTCGCCCGAAGAACTGGCCGCCGATTTGGAAAAACAACTGAAAAACAAACTCGGCAAAATGGAAAAAACCGGCACCCTGCATACCTACCCGCTGGTGGGCGTGCATGCCCGCCGCTTCTTTACCACCCGCGCCGCCCTTATCGGCGATGCCGCAGTCGGCATGCACCCCGTGACCGCCCACGGCTTCAACCTCGGCCTGGAAAGTGCCGACATCTTGGGCAAACTTGTCATGCAGGCGGCGCAAAACGGCCAAGACATCGGCGCAAGCTCCCTCTTGGAACGCTACGATGCCAAACACCAGCTCCACACCCGCCCGCTCTATCACGGCACCAATGCGATGGTCAAACTCTTCACCAACGAAGCCGCCCCGGCCAAACTGCTGCGCAACCTCGTCCTGCGCGTCAGCAACAACCTGCCGCCGGTGAAAAAACTGATTACCCGCCAGCTTACCGGCTGATTTGAAATGAACGAGGCCGTCTGAAACAATCTTTTCAGACGGCCTAAATATTATTTGGACAGTATTCCGAACGATCCGAAAGGAAAAAGAAATGTTGCCGACACGTCTCACCGCCCTATGCCTGACCGCCGCCCTATGCGCCTGCGGCGGCACACCAACCGAAACCCCATCCCAACCGGAAAAACCGGCCGCAGCCCCAGCCTCGGAAGCATCTGCTTCCCCTGCCGCGCCGTCTGAAAACACCGCTGCCGCCTCATGGAAAACGGCTGCCGAATTCCGCGCGCCCAACGGTTTGCGCTACCTCTATGTCGTCATCGACACCCCCGCAACCCGCGATGACCTGATTGCGGTTGCGAGCGACATACACCGCAAAGAACCCGATGCATGGCTGTTTTTATTGGATGACGAAGAAAAAATACCCGAAATGCTGGCGGCTAACCGTAGCGGCGATATGTCTTCCTTCCCGGCCGAATGGGTCAAACAACATTTGTCGGGCAGCACGTCGCTGATGTTGATGCCCGACGGAAAACGCCGATGGGCCGTGTTCGAAGGCCAATCGCGCAGCGAGCCGATTGCCGAACTGCCCTGCATAGAAGGACAGGGGATGTGTACCGATTAGGTTTGTGTCAGCCCCGAACAAATTCTGCCGTATCCACCGAAAAGGCCGTCTGAAAACATATTTTCAGACGGCCTTCCCCTATCCCCTCAAATCAATCCGGCCTGCTTCAACTCGTTTTTTAGATAAGCATAATAAACCGGCGCGATGATGATGCCGCCGATGCCGAAAATCCGCTCGAACACCACCATTACCAGTAGTAATTCCCACGCACTCGATTCGATTTCCGAACCGATAATCTTCGCATTCAAAAAATACTCCAGCTTGTGCACCACCACCAAAAACACCAGCGAGGCCACCGCCACATACAGCGACGCACCCAAGCTCAAAATAATAATCACCGTATTGGACACCAGATTGCCCGCCACCGGCACCAGCCCCACCACAAACGCAATCACCAAAACAGTGAGGCGGAAGGGCAGTTCCACCCCGAACGCGGGCAGAATCAGATAAAGGTACACGGCGGTAACGGCCGTATCAATCAAAGAAATCTTCACCTGCGCGATAAACACACGCTCGAAGCTGCTTTGGAAATTGACGATGCGCCACACCAGCTCCGCCTTGAAGGGCGGCATCCGGCGGCGTTTCATACGGGCGTTTAGACGGTGGAAGCTGAGCAGCGCGCCGACAATCACACCGATGATGATGTAAACGAACACCGTCAGGCTGTTTTTACTGATGCGCGTCAGCGTATCGCCGTACTCCTTCAGCAGCCCGGCCGCCGCCGTTTTGATTTCGGTCAGATTGTTCGGCAGCATATTGGCCACCGATGCCGGCAGGTCGGCACTGTTTTTCGTATCCTCGATAATCGCCGCCAGCTTGCCCATCATCACCGCGATATGGCTGCCTTGAATCAAGTGGTACACGCCGAAAGCCATCAGCACAATCGCCAGCAACACCAAGCCTATGGTCAGCGTGGCCGATAACAGATTGACATTGTGCGCGTTCAGCGAGCGGCGCAGGAAGGCATTGTGCCGAAATAGCCGGCGGCGGAACCACAAAATCAGGCCGTTGGTGCGGGTAATGAAAATATAGGTCAGGATAACCGACAGCAGCAGCGGCAGGAAATGAAAATGCAGCACGGCCAACAGTGCGGCGGCAGTGAGAAAATAGGACACCGTGCGGAGTTTCGGCGTATCGGCGGGAATGCGGGTCGTCATATCAATCTTTTCGTTGGGAATACAGTCAGGCCCGGCCATGCGGGCGGGCAGGCATTATACCGCGTACAGGCCGTCTGAAAGCAGGGTGGACGGCCGAGTTTTCAGACGGCCTCTTTCTCACGCGGCCAAAACGGCCGTTGCCAAACAGTTTTATTATGTATATGATAACGAACATCGTGCCGGTGTAGCTCAGTCGGTAGAGCAGCGCATTCGTAACGCGAAGGTCGGGGGTTCGATTCCCTTCTCCGGCATCATTTCTACCGATAAAAGGCCGTCTGAAAAATGGTTTTCAGACGGCCTTTATGCAGCGTGTCGGATACAAGCATCCGACCGACGGCTGCTTCGTTGAATCAATCCTTTCAGGCAGCCTGAAAGGCACTATCTGAAAACTAAAACCCGAATGCGCGCACTCCGCATACACTCTGCCAAGCGGGCTGCGTTTGCCGAATGTCAAACGGATTAAAGCGGTTGAAAAAGCTTCCAACCGCTGGACGAAAGATATTTGAGATGCCGGCTAATTTATTTTATCGGCGCTCGCCAAAGTATTTAAGCATTGCGCTTGAAGTGCGAATGCAAGGGCATCACCAACTGTTCATCAATAACCTTTCTGATTTAAATAGCGGTATAGGTCGCAACCTACTTGAAATCCACCATCACATGCTTTGCCGAACCATTCCTTGCTAAGATCAAAGTCTTGGTGCACGCCGTGTCCATTGGCATACATCAGACCCAAATTATATTGGGCTTCGGCAACCCCCTGTTCCGCCGCTTTGCGATACCATTTGAGCGCTTCGGCATAGTCTTGGCGTACGCCTTGTCCTTTGTCATACATCACACCCAAATTATATTGGGCAGAGGCAACCCCCTGTTCCGCCGCTTTGCGATACCATCTTAGCGCTTCGGCATCATCTTGGCGCACGCCTTGCCCGCTGTAATACATCGCACCCAGATTATTTTGGGCTTCGGCACCCCCCTGTTCCGCCGCTTTGCGATACCATCTGAGCGCTTCGGCATCATCTTGGCGCACGCCTTGCCCGCTGTAATACATCGCACCCAGATTATATTGGGCTTCGGCAACTCCCTGCTCCGCCGCTTTACGATACCATCTTAGTGCTTC
>NZ_KV790823.1:23693-64137 GCF_001807735.1 Neisseria sp. HMSC31F04
TTGTCATACATCACACCCAAATTATATTGGGCTTCGGCAATCCCCTGCTCAGCTGCTTGGCGATACCATCTGAGCGCTTCAGCATAGTCTTGGCGCACGCCATATCCGTTGTAATACATCGCACCCAGATTATTTTGGGCTTCGGCAACCCCCTGTTCCGCCAACTGCAAGGTCTCGCGAAAATCCGATGCGTCATCCGCCCAAACTGCCTGATTCAAACCCAAAACCAGCAATGCGGTTGCCAGTAATTTTGTCAAATGTTTCATTTTAATTCTCTTATGGTTTTGAAAACGTTCATGTATGGGCGCGTGGTATGCGCCCGAAATCTTCGTGCCGTCTGAAAAACGGATTTCATTCCTATTGTTTCATGACGGTTATTTGTGCGCAGCCTGCACTTTCAGGCAGCCTACTTCGCCCCTTTAAACCCGCGTTTCAAATGCACCATCAGCAATGCGATGGCGGCAGGGGTTACGCCGGAAATACGGCTGGCTTGGCCGACGGTTTCGGGTTTGTGCTGGTTGAGCTTTTGTTGCACTTCTGCCGACAAACCTTTGACTTTGCTGTAATCGATATCCTCGGGCAGCTTTAAGGTTTCAATGTCGCGGCGGCTGTCGATTTCTTCGTTTTGGCGGTCGATATAGCCTTGGTATTTAACTTGGATTTCGACTTGTTCGACCACGCTGTCGGCAAGTGCGGTTTCAGGTTGTGCGTCAGGCAGGGTCATCAGCGCGGCGTAGTCGAGGTTCGGGCGGCGCAGGAGGTCGTGCAGGTTGGCTTCGCGGCTGAGCTTTTGGCCGAATACGCGCAGCTGCTCTTCTTCGGCGAGTTTTTGCGGCGTGTACCACGTTGTTTTCAAACGTTGGATTTCGCGTTCGATGGCTTCGCGTTTTTCGTTGAACATGCGCCATTGTTCTTCACTCACCAAGCCGATTTTGTAGCCGTCTTCGGTCAGGCGCATGTCGGCGTTGTCTTCCCTGAGTTGCAGGCGGTATTCGGCGCGGCTGGTGAACATGCGGTAAGGTTCGTTCACGCCTTTGGTGATGAGGTCGTCCACCAATACGCCGAGGTAGGCTTGTTCGCGGCGCAGCAGGAGCGGGTCTTGTTCGCGGACGTATTGCACGGCGTTCGCGCCTGCGAGCAGGCCTTGTGCGGCGGCTTCTTCGTAGCCGGTCGTGCCGTTGATTTGTCCGGCGAAGAAGAGGCCTTGGATGGTTTTGGTTTCGAGGCTGGCTTTGAGGTTGCGCGGGTCGAAGTAGTCGTATTCGATGGCGTAGCCGGGGCGCAGGATATGGGCGTTTTCCAGGCCTTTCATGCTGCGCACGAGCGCGATTTGGATGTCGAACGGCAGGCTGGTGGAGATACCGTTGGGGTAGTATTCGTTGGTCGTCAGGCCTTCGGGTTCGAGGAAAATCTGATGGCTGTCTTTGTCGGCGAAGCGGTTGATTTTGTCTTCGATAGACGGACAATAGCGCGGGCCGACGCCTTCGATTTTGCCGGTGAACATGGGGCTGCGGTCGAAGCCTGAGCGGATAATGTCGTGGGTTTTCAAATTGGTATGCGTAATCCAGCAGGACACTTGGCGCGGGTGCATTTCGGCGTTGCCGCGCACGGAAAAGACGGGTACGGGCGTGTCGCCGGGCTGTTCGGTGAGCTGGGAGAAATCAATCGTGCGCCCGTCGATACGCGGCGGCGTGCCGGTTTTCAGACGGCCTTGCGGCAGGTTCAATTCGCGCAAACGTCCGCCCAGCGATTTGGCGGCGGGGTCGCCGGCGCGGCCGCCTTCGTAGTTTTCCAAACCGATGTGGATTTTGCCGGACAAAAACGTGCCTGCGGTCAGCACGACGGCGCGGGCTTTAAATTCCACGCCCATCGCGGTGATTACGCCGCTGATGCGGTCGCCGTCGAGGGTAACGTCGTCAACCGACTGCTGGAAGAGGTCGAGGTTTTCTTGGTTTTCCAGCATTTCGCGGATGGCGGCTTTATACAGGATGCGGTCTGCCTGCGCGCGCGTGGCACGAACTGCCGCGCCTTTGCTGGCGTTCAGACGGCGGAACTGGATGCCTGATTTGTCGGTTGCCAGCGCCATCGCGCCGCCGAGCGCGTCGAGTTCGCGCACGAGATGACCTTTGCCGATGCCGCCGATGGAGGGGTTGCACGACATTTGTCCGAGCGTTTCGATGTTGTGTGTGAGCAAAAGCGTCTGCGCGCCCATGCGTGCGGCGGCAAGCGCGGCTTCCGTACCTGCGTGGCCGCCGCCGACGACGATGACGTCGTAAGTTTTGGGGTAAATCATGTGGGTCATGTGTGTATGCCTGTTTCAAGTGTTTCAGACGGCCTCCGAAGGTGTAGAGGCCGTCTGAAAAATAAATGGAAAATCAAACGCGCGATTGTACGCCGTTTCGTCTCGGGCGAGAAAGGCCGTCTGAAAACGCGGTTGCGATAACTGGAAGCTTCCGCCTGCGGTTTCAGGCGGCCTTGCCGTTTTCCGGCCGTTTCGGCAACACTTTGGGCAGAACCACCGCCGCAAATGCCGAGGCGACGACAATCATCATTCCCAAGCCCGATACGGTGGAAATGTATTCGTCGAGCACGATGACGGCCATCAGAATGCCGAACACCGGTTCCAGCGTGAGCAGCAGGCCGGAGAGGTTGGCGGGAACGCGGCTCATGCCTTTGTTCCACAGCCAATAGCCGAACCAGCTGCAACAGATGCCGAGGTAGAGCAGGGCGATGCCGCCCGACCAGCTCCAGTTGATTTGATAGCTTTCGGCCAGCAGCAGCGAAAACGGCAGGCACATCACGGCGGATACGGCCAGCGAGAGCGAGGTGTAGGCCGGTGCGCCGATGTCGGCAATCAGATTCTGCGTCGGGCGGGTAATGCTGCAAAACACCGCGCTGCCCGCCACAATCATCAGGCAGCCCCAGAAGCCGATGTTGCCGCCGTTATGCCCGCCCGCAATCATGATGACGACGCCGGCAAAGGCAGTCAGGCCGCACAGCCAGTGATACCACTCCGCCTTGTCGCGGAAGAAGAAATGGCCAATAAACACCATCAGCAGCGGGTCTAGCCCGATTACGGTTTCCGCACTGGCGGCGGAAGTGTATTTCAGGCCGATGAATTGCAGCATCAATACCGCGACATAATTGAGGAAAGACAGCCACAGCAGCGGCTTCCATTTGTCTTTCGGGATTTTGTCGAGATAACGGCGGCAGACGGGCAATACGATAAGCACGGAAATCAGCAGGCGCGCCTGTACCATCAATGCCGCATCGAGCATGGTGTAGGCGAATTTGGCGGCGATAAACGAACTGCTCCAAATCAGCAGGGCGAGAATCTGGTAGAACACGGTTTCCCTTCCTTTATTTACACGCCCGTCCGCCGCGAAATGCCGAATTTCGGGCAAAACGGATTTTTTATCTGCTTTTTCAGCGAAATAATATAGATAAGGCCGTCTGAAAAAGCACGGCACGGATTGTATAGTCAAAGTGGGGGGATTACCACAGAGGCCGTCTGAAAAGGCCGCCGCAGCGTTTTTCAGACGGCCTGAAGCTTTATTTCGGCTGCGAAAAACCGTATGATTGCGAGTCATTTTCAACTGAAGCCCGAAAACATGAACAATATTGCCGCCACAGCCGCCGAACATACCCGCATCTGGCTCGAAAAAGCCGTTATCGGCTTGAACCTGTGTCCGTTCGCCAAGGCGCCGCATGTGAAAAACCGCGTGCGGATTGCCGTCAGCACCGCCAAACACACCGACGGTTTCCTCGAAGACCTCGACCGCGAACTGGCATTGTTGGCCGACTCGCCGCCGGACGAATTGGAAACCACGTTGCTGGTGCATCCGTCATTGTTTACCGACTTCATGCAGTTTAACGACATGCTCGATTTCGCCGATCAGGCCGTTATCGACAACGGCTTGGAGGGTATCATCCAAATCGCCCCCTTCCATCCCGATTTCCGCTTCGAGGGCACGGAGGCCGACGACATCGGCAACTACACCAACCGCAGCCCCTATCCAACCCTGCACCTGATTCGGGAAGACAGCATCGCCAAAGCCGCCGAAGCCTTTCCCGATGCCGAAGCCATTTTCGGCCGCAACATCGCGCTGCTGGAAAAAATGGGCAAAAGCGGTTGGGACGCATTGGAGATTCCGCAGGGCTGTCCGTTTCATAAAGCGGAGGATAATAAATGATTTTGCGCTGGCTTTTTTGGACGGCAGGCGCAGTGTCGCTGCTGTTG
Source organism: Neisseria sp. HMSC31F04 (assembly GCF_001807735.1). Taxonomy (NCBI): domain Bacteria; kingdom Pseudomonadati; phylum Pseudomonadota; class Betaproteobacteria; order Neisseriales; family Neisseriaceae; genus Neisseria; species Neisseria sp. HMSC31F04. The sequence goes on from NZ_KV790823.1 coordinate 27,934, forward strand.
GGCGTCATCGGCATCGTGCTTCCCGTCCTGCCGACCACGCCGTTCGTTCTGCTGGCCGCCGCCTGCTGGGCGCGAGCCTCGCCGCGTTTTCACCGGTGGCTGCACCGCCATCCTTATTTCGGCCCGATGGTGCAAAACTGGGAAGAGAAACGCGCCGTACCGCGCCGCGCCAAATACCTTGCCTACACCATGATGACCGCGTCCTGCCTGATGATGCTCTACCGCTTCCCCGACCAATGGTGGATAACCGCAGGTGCGGCCGCCATCTGTCTGGCCAGCGCGGTTTGGATGTCGCGTCTGCCGGATGCCTGAACCGCCTTTACTGTTTTCAGACGGCCTCGGCGGCTATCCAATCCATTCCGTTTCTTATAGAATGTAAGCCTTTCTCAAATCAGGTTAAGATAACACAATGACAACGAACAATCCCTTCCTGCGGGCACTCAAACGCACCAGCACCGTGCAGCAAATCGCCATCGGTCTGGTTTTGGGCGTACTGCTATACATCGTATCCCCGTCCGCCGCCAAAACAGCGGGTATTTTCGGCGACATGTTCGTCGGCGCGCTGAAAGCCGTGGCTCCGTTTCTGGTGTTTGTACTGGTAACGGCGGCCATCACCAAGCATCAAAAGGGCAACGAAACCCATATCAAGCCGATTCTGCTGCTTTATCTGCTTGGCACATTGGGTGCGGCACTGGTGGCCGTGGCCGCCGGCCTGGCTTTTCCGACCGAGCTGAAATTAATCGGCGGCAACGTCGATTCCGCAGCCCCTTCCGGTATTGGCGAAGTATTGAAAACCGTACTGCTGAATTTGGTGGACAATCCGATTAAAGCCCTTTCCGGCGGTAACTACATCGGTATCCTCGCTTGGGCCCTGATGCTGGGTTTCGCCCTGCGCCATGCTTCCGCCGCCACACGTTCGATGGTGGCCGATATGGCTGACGCCGTGTCTAATATCGTCGGCTGGGTTATCCGCTTTGCACCGCTGGGTATTTTCGGCCTGATTTCCGCCACATTGGCGGCTACCGGTTTTGGGGCGTTAAAAGACTATTTCCGCCTCCTCGTGGTGCTGGTGGGCTGTATGCTGTTTGTCGCATTCGTGTTCAACCCGCTGATTGTTTGGTGGAAAATTAAGAAAAACCCGTATCCGCTGGTGCTGACCTGTTTGCGTGAAAGCGGCGTAAACGCGTTTTTCACCCGCTCGTCCGCCGCCAATATTCCCGTCAACATGGCTTTGGCGAAAAAACTCGGCCTGCATGAAGACACCTATTCCATCTCCATCCCGTTGGGTGCGACCATCAATATGGCCGGAGCCGCCATCACCATTACCGTGCTGGCCTTAGCCGCCGCCCATACCCAAGGCATCCAAGTCGATTTCCTCACCGCTTTGCTGCTGAGCCTTGTGGCCACTGTCAGCGCGTGCGGCGCGTCCGGCGTGGCCGGCGGTTCGTTGCTGCTGATTCCGCTGGCGTGCAGCTTGTTCAACATCGACAACGATGTTGCCATGCAGGTAGTAGCCGTCGGCTTCGTTATCGGCGTGGTGCAGGATTCGTGCGAAACCGCGCTGAATTCTTCCACCGATGTGTTGTTTACCGCCGCCGCCGACTACGGCAGCCGCAAACAGTAATCCGGCTTGTAACGAAAAGAGGCCGTCTGAAAAACCGTTTTAAGGTTTTTCAGACGGCCTTTCACTATTTCCCACCGCTAACTTCCCGCTTGAATTTTGAAGCGGAAAAATAGGCAAAAAAAAAGAAAATCAGCGGGTAGGCCGATTTTCTTTTAAAAGTGTAGTTTGGTGGGTCGTGAGCGATTCGAACGCTCGACCAACGGATTAAAAGTCCGCTGCTCTACCGACTGAGCTAACGACCCTAAGAAAGGAAGCGCAAATAATATAGTGCTGCGGAATACTTGTCAATACTTTTTTGAGGCCGTCTGAAAAATATTTGCTTCCCGTTTTTCAGACGGCCTCAAACGAATTGAAAAGAAAGGGTTTATGCTTCCTGCAAGCCCAGGTGCCGCAGCAATGCATCCACCTGCGGTTCGCGGCCGCGGAAGGCTTTGAAGGATTCCATCGCGCTGCGCGAGCCGCCGCGCGAGAGGATTTCGTTCCAGAAATGCGCGCCGGTCTGCCCGATGTCGTCGCTTTCTTCAAAGGCGGCATAAGCGTCGGCACTCAGCACTTCGGCCCAGGCATAGCTGTAATAGCCTGCGGAGTAGCCGCCGGCGAAGATGTGGCCGAAGCTGTTGGCGAAGCGGTTGTAGTCGGGTTGTTTGATGACAGCGACTTCCGCGCGTACTTCGTCCAGCACCTGCGGCCAGTTTTTCAGACGGCCTTCTTCGGTTTCGCTGTAAATCCGCATGTCGAAAAGGCCGAATTCCATCTGCCGCGCCAAGAACAGGCCGACTTGGAAGTTTTTCGCCGCCAGCATTTTGTCGAACAGTTCGCGCGGCAGCGGCCGGCCGCTTTCTTCGTGTGCTGACATGTCGGCCAGCGTTTGGTATTCCCAGGCGAAGTTTTCCATAAACTGGCTCGGCAGTTCTACCGCGTCCCATTCCACGCCGTTGATGCCGGACACGCCCAGTTCGTCCACGCGGGTCAGCAGGTGGTGCAGGCCGTGCCCGGTTTCATGGAAGAGGGTAACGATTTCGTCGTGACTGAGGTAGGCGGGTTTGCCGTTGACGGGCGGGGTGAAGTTACAGACGAGGTAGGCGGTTGGCAGCTGCAGGGTGCCGTCGGGCAGGCGGCGGCGGCCTTTGTAGTCGTTCATCCATGCGCCGCCGCGTTTGCCTTCGCGGGCGTATAAGTCCATGTAAACGCCGCCGATGACCGAGCCGTCTTTTTCCAATTCGAAATAGCGCACGTCGGGATGCCACACGGGCACGGTGCGTTCGGCGAGTTTGACGCCGTAGAGGCGGCCGATTTGGGCGAACAGTCCGGCCAGCACTTTGTCGGCGGGGAAGTAGCGTTTGACTTCGGTTTCGGAGAAAGCGTATTTTGCTTCGCGCAGTTTTTCGCCGGCATAGGTGATGTCGTATACCGCCAATTCGTTCAGGCCCAGATGTTCGCGGGCAAAATCGCGGACTTCGGCCAAATCTTTTTCGCCGAACGGTTTGGCGCGGGCGGCGAGGTCGTGCAGAAAGGTCAGAACCTGTTGCGGCGATTCGGCCATTTTGGTGGCCAGCGAGAGTTCGGCGTAGTTGGCGAAACCCAAAATCCGCGCTTCTTCCAGCGAGATTTCCAAGCGGCGGGTGATGTCGGCGGTGTTGTCGTATTTTCCGCCGTCAGACAGTTCGCTGGCGCGGGTAACGTAGGCGCGGTAGATTTCGGCGCGCAATTCGCGGTCGTCGGCGTGTTTCATCACGGCCAGATAGTGCGGCATCTGCAATCCGATTTTGTAGCCGCTTTTGCCTTCCGCTTCGGCTGCGGCGGCAAACATGGCTTTTTCGTCGTCGGTCAGGCCTTTCAGACGGCCTTCGTCAGGGAAATACAGGGCAAAGGCATCGGTTGCGTCGAGCACGTTTTGTGAAAAGCGGGCGGCCAGCTGCGCCCCTTCGGTCTGCAATTCGGCCAGCCGTGCCTGTTTTTCCGGCGGCAGTTCCGCACCGCTCAACACGAAGTCGCGCAAGTCGTGTTCCAGCTTGGTTTTCTGCGCTTCGTTCAAGGCGGCGAATTCGGGCGAGGCTTTGATGGCTTTGAAACGGTTGTACAGTTCGATGTCTTGGCCGATTTCGGTAAAGAAGACGGTTACTTCGGGCATCAGGGCGTTGTATTCGGCGCGCAGTTCGGGGGTATCGACCACGGAATTGAGATGGGATACCACGCCCCAAATGCGGCCGACGCGTTCGGTGATGCCGGTCAGCCGTTCGACCGTGTTCGCCCATGATGATTCGGGCTGTGCCTTGATTTCGGCGATGGCGGCACGGGCTTCGGCCATCGCGGCCTGCATCGCGGGCTTGATGTCGGCGGGGCGGATGTCGGAATAGCGCGGCTCATCGCCGAGGTTTAGTAATACGTTGTCGCTCATATCGGTTTCTCGTTCGGAGGAGGTTAATCGGATGGAGGCCGTCTGAAAACGCCGGCTTCGGCAAAATAAAACGGAACAGGCCGCTAAATGGGGGTGTTTGCCGAAATTCCAGCCCCGCGGCAAACTTTCAGACGGCCTCCTCCTTTATAATCCGCTTATTATTGATTTTTTCAGGTGCCTTATCATGTCCAAACCCACTCTCCTCCTCGTTGACGGCTCTTCTTATCTTTACCGCGCTTATCACGCGATGGCGCAATTGACCGCGCCTGACGGTGCGCCGACGGGTGCGCTTTATGGCGTGTTGAACATGTTGCGCCGGCTGCGGGCGGATTATGTGCATGATTATTGCGCGGTGGTGTTTGATGCGAAGGGCAAGAATTTCCGCCACGAGATGTTCCCCGACTACAAGGCGACGCGCCCGCCGATGCCGGACGATTTGCGCCCGCAGGCGGAAGCCTTGCCGGATTTGGTGCGGCTGATGGGCTGGCCGGTGCTGGTGATTCCGCAAGTCGAAGCGGACGACGTTATCGGCACGCTGGCGGCGATGGCAGGCGAAGCTGGTTGGAATGTGGTGGTGTCCACCGGAGATAAGGATATGGCGCAGTTGGTAAACGAGCGCGTAACGCTGGTGAACACGATGAGCGGCGAAACGCTGGACATTGAAGGCGTGAAGGAAAAATTCGGTGTGCGCCCCGACCAAATCCGCGATTATCTCGCGCTGATGGGCGACAAGGTGGACAATGTGCCGGGCGTGGAGAAGTGCGGCCCGAAAACGGCAGTGAAGTGGCTGGAAGCCTACGGTTCGCTGGCTGGTGTGATGGAACATGCTGCGGAAATCAAGGGCAAGGTCGGCGAAAACCTGCAAGCCGCGCTGCCCCAACTGCCGCTTTCGTATGATTTGGTGACGATTAAAACCGATGTGGACTTGCACACCGAGCTTTCAGACGGCCTCGAAAGCCTGCGCCGCACTTCGCCGAAATGGTCGCAGCTTGCGATCGATTTCAAACGCTGGGGCTTCCGCACTTGGTTGAAAGAAGCGGAAAGCCGTATGCACGAAGCGGCGGCCGGCGATTTGTTCGGCAGCGATACGATAGGCGAACAGGCGGCGTTGGACATGGAAACGTCGTCTGAAAAAATCATAGAACATGCCCCCGCCCCCGAAAAGCTGGATTATCAAGCCATTACCACCGAAGCGCAGTTTGCCGCCTTGTTAGACAAACTGTCGCGGGCGGACGCCATCGGCATCGATACGGAAACCACGTCCCTAGACGCGATGAACGCCGCGCTGGTCGGCATCAGCATCGCGTTCCAAGCGGGCGGAGCGGTTTACATCCCCGTAGGGCACAGCCTGACCGCCGCGCCCGAACAGCTTGATTTGCAGGACGTATTAGGTCGTCTGAAACCGCATTTGGAAAACCCCGCCCTGAAAAAAATCGGGCAAAACCTCAAATACGACCAACACGTTTTCGCCAACTACGGCATTGCCCTGAACGGCATTGCCGGCGACGCCATGCTCGCTTCCTACATCATCGAGAGCCATCTCGGACACGGCTTGGACGAATTGTCCGAACGCTGGCTCGGCTTGGAAACCATTACCTACGAATCGCTATGCGGCAAAGGCGCGAAGCAAATCGGTTTTGCCGATGTCGCCATCGAGCAGGCGACCGAATACGCCGCCCAAGACGCCGATTTCGCCCTGCGCCTCGAAGCGCACCTGCGTGCGCAAATGGACGCCAAACAGCTTGAAATGTATGAAAAAATGGAGCTGCCCGTCGCGCAGGTATTGTTTGAAATGGAACGCAACGGCGTACAAATCGACCGCGCCGAACTCGCCCGCCAAAGCGCAGAACTCGGCGCCGAACTGATGAAGCTCGAACAAGAAGCCTACGCCGCCGCAGGCCAGCCGTTCAACCTCAACTCGCCCAAACAGCTTCAAGAAATCCTGTTCGACAAAATGGGCATCCCCACCAAAGGCCTGAAAAAAACCGCCAAAGGCGGCATTTCCACCAACGAAGCCGTGCTCGAACAGCTCGCGCCCGACTACCCTCTGCCCAAAATCATCCTGCAAAACCGCAGCCTGGCGAAACTCAAATCCACCTACACCGACAAACTGCCCGAAATGATTTCCCCCAAAGACGGCCGCGTGCATACCACCTACGCCCAAGCCGTCGCCATTACCGGCCGCCTCGCCAGCAACAACCCCAATCTGCAAAACATCCCCATCCGCACCGCCGAAGGCCGCCGCGTGCGCCGCGCCTTCACCGCACCGCAAGGCAGCGTCATCGTTTCCGCCGACTATTCCCAAATCGAGCTGCGCATCATGGCGCACCTCTCCGGCGACAAAACCCTCATCGCCGCGTTCCAAAACGGCGAAGACGTACACCGCCGCACCGCCGCCGAAGTATTCGGCATCGCCCCCGAAAACGTTTCGCCCGAACAACGCCGCTACGCCAAAACCATCAACTTCGGCCTCATTTACGGCATGGGCCAATACGGCCTCGCCAAATCGCTGGGCATAGACAACCTGTCCGCCAAAACCTTCATCGACCGCTACTTCGCCCGCTACCCCGGCGTCGCCGAATACATGCAGCGCACCAAAGAACAAGCCGCCGCCCAAGGCTTCGTCGAAACCCTGTTCGGCCGCCGCCTCTACCTGCCCGACATCCGCAACAAAAACGCCAACGCCCGCGCCGGAGCCGAACGCGCCGCCATCAACGCCCCTATGCAAGGCACCGCCTCCGACCTCATCAAACGCGCCATGATAGACGTGTCCCGCTGGCTTTCAGACGACCTCTTGCAAAGCAAACTGATTATGCAGGTACATGACGAATTGGTGCTGGAAGTACCCGAAGCCGAACTGGATTTAGTGAAAGAAAAACTGCCGCAGATTATGGCGAAAGTGGATGAAGGGTTGTTGAAAGTGCCGCTTGTGGCGGAAGTGGGCGTGGGGAGGAATTGGGAAGAGGCGCATTGAGATGAACGATGCATTGAAAAATATTGATACATACATCAAGTTTTATGAAGCAATCCAATCAATTCAATCTGATATTAAAAAACTTGAAGATGATAGAATTAATCTGGATAGTAGAATTATTGCTATTAAAATAGATAATTTAAAGAAAGGTATCTCGAGTATTCGAAGGAGCATCGATAAGAATAAAGAGTTGGAATATGACATTAATCAATGTAAAAAACATCTAAATCAGATTTTAATTATATATGGATTAGCTAAAAGGCTTGGTAGAAAAGAATATTTTTCACATTTAATTGGAAGAGAAATTTCTATTATCCCAAAACCTATCATTTGCGATGAGAAGTTGTTGAAATTTATTGAGGATAGTGATTCAAATTACAAAGAAATTAAGAAAAAGATATCATATATTCAAAAAGATATTAGTTTTAAATCTTTGCAAGATAAATTGGATTGTCTAGTACGAAATCTAAATGAAATATCTAAATTAGAGGAGGTGTTAAATGGTAAGAATACATTGGAAAAAGTATATTTTTATACTGCAATATTTTTAGCATTTCTTCCTATTTTGTCGGGTATTGGTTTTCTATTCTTAATTATCTATCTTTCTAGAGTAAATTCATCTATATTTTTTACAGATATTTTAGCTAATGGTGGAGTTAGTGGGATTTTATTTTCTGCTGCAATTGTTTTCTTTTTTGGATTAACGCAATTTTTAATTCCTGTTTGTATTATTTTCTCACAAAAGGATAAATCTAGTATTTTTGAAAAAACCTTAACTCTACTTATGGTTGTTTTTTCTTTATTTATGTCATGGATAGGGTTCTGGAGTATTTCAACAGTTTTAGGTGCGTTTATTCCTGCTATATTTTGGACATTTTTTGTTTTAGGAGCCAAGTCTCTATACAAACTTGAAGGGATTAGAAGAGGTAAGCCTCATGCTGTGATTTTAACTATATTAATAATGCCTTTTTTATTTATACTTTCAATAATTATTTCATCTTCAATATTGCAACTTTTTCAATTATCTAGTGGGCTAAGATTAGAAAATATATTTCGAACAATAGATTTTGTTCAAACAGACTATTCATGGTTTAAGGTTAATAAACCTTATTTTGAACGTACGGGTTTAAAGCCTTCCGAGTTAAAAATAAAGGAGAAAAAATTTTCTAATAAATATTCTAAGCCAGCTTTAAGTCATGGCAAGGATGATGTATTTCTTTATGGAAAATTATGGGTAAATGCAAATAATCTGAAAATTTTGTGCCCTCCTTCAAAAATAGAATTGAAAGAAAAAGAAGAAGGTAGAAAAGCATATACTCCAATGGATATTAAACCAGAAGAGGTAGATAAAGAATGCCTTGTATTCCGATCGGATGATTTACAAAGTATGATGGGCTTTATTGAACAGCCTAGATAGTAGCTGCAAAGGTCGTCTGAAAACCCTATAAACGTTTTCAGACGACCTTTTTACATCCTTTTTGTTTACTGTATTATTCATATTGATTTAAACACTTTTTCTTGAAAGGTCAAAAATAATGTCGCTCACTTTAAAATCTGTTCTGACCACCGGTTTGCTCCTTCTTGGATTCCAAGCCGCTGCCCAGGATATTCCGCAAGCGTTTCAAGGCAAATGGGCCGGGCGTTATGAAGGGAAGATATCGCCCAAACATGTAAGGGCTTTATGTGCCATGGGTTATGATGCAAATGAAAAAGAGCTTAACGCTGCTATGCACGATGTTGATTTGTCGGAAGATAGCGGCTTTTATATTGAAATAGGTAAAAAATCAATTGAATTAAACGGTTGGGAATGGGGTGCGAAATATACGAAACTGAATTATCGAATTTATTCGCCCGATAAAATTGCAGGTACGGCACGCGTTCGGGATGAGCAGCCGGAGCTAGGTACGCAGATTTATAACGATAATTTTGAGTTTTCGTTAAACCGAGGCGTGCTGACGCAAAGATTCCGTGATTACTCGACGGATGGCTCAGGCAAAAAAGTTTGGCGGAAGCGGACGCTGATGCGTTGCAAATAATGTTGGGCAAACCGTAGCCGATTGCAGGTTGGAGGCTTGTATCCGATTTACCAAACCAAAACCCACCCAAGGTCGTCTGAAAACTTGAAAATCAGGTTTTCAGACGGCCTTTATTGTTCCCGCCGACAGGCATACAATCAAAAGTGCAGTACCTTTCATTGATTCGATACAAGGAGACAGTTATGCGCGGCATAAAATCAGTTGCATTTTTGTGTACTTTGGCATTGGGTGCGCCGGCGTTTTCGGCGGGTTTGACCAAAACGCTGCCGGGCGATTTGACGACGGCTCAGGCGCAGGCGGTGGTGCAGGCTTCGATGAAAAAGGCGCGTGAAATCAAGGTGCCGATGAATATCGCGGTCATGGACGCGGGCGGTAATTTGAAGGCGTTTGCGCGTATGGACGATGCGTTTATCGGCAGCATTGATATTGCTCAGAAAAAGGCGAAAACGGCACGCTATTTCAATATGTCCACCCGCGATTTGGGCAAGGCTTCGCAGCCGGGCGGCGAGCTTTACGGTATTGAGGTGACCAACGACGGTTTGGTGATTTTTCCCGGCGGTGTGCTGTTGGTGGATAAAAACGGTGTTATCGTCGGCAGCGTCGGCGTGAGCGGCGGCTCGGTCGATGAAGATGAAAGCGTCGCAAAAGCAGGTGCGGCGGTATTGTCGGGAAGATAGGCAGTACCCGTCGAAGCAAAGTCTTGGAGGCCGTCTGAAAACCGTTCCGATATGGTTTTCAGACGGCCTGTTTTACGGCAAATCGCTGAATAATCCAGCAAAATCAGGTATAATCGCGCCTTATTTTGCCGTTTGTGCCAGCTGTGCTTTTTCAGACGACCTCAGCGGCAGACTTTTGTTTCGATTAAAGAAAAGACCATGACTGACCAAAAACACGAAGAATACGGCGCCGACAGCATACAAGTGCTGGAAGGCTTGGAAGCGGTACGCAAACGCCCCGGTATGTATATCGGCGATACGCAGGACGGCAGCGGCCTGCACCACATGGTGTTCGAAGTATTGGACAACGCCATCGACGAAGCACTGGCGGGACATTGCGACAAAATCACCGTAACCATCCATGCCGACAATTCCGTCAGCGTGGCCGACAACGGGCGCGGTATGCCCACCGGCATCCACCCGAAAGAAGGACGCTCCGCCGCCGAAGTCATCATGACCGTATTGCACGCGGGCGGCAAGTTCGACAACAACAGCTACAAAATTTCCGGCGGCCTGCACGGCGTGGGCGTGTCCGTAGTCAATGCGCTGTCCGACTGGGTAACGCTGACCATCTACCGCGACGGCAAAGAACACTTCGTTCGCTTCGTGCGCGGAGAAACCGAAGAGCCGTTGAAAGTTGTCGGCGATTCCGACAAAAAAGGCACGACCGTGCGCTTCCTCGCCAGCGCGGAAACCTTCGGCAACGTCGAATACAGCTTCGACATCCTCGCCAAACGCATCCGCGAACTTTCCTTCCTGAACAACGGCGTGGACATCGAATTGATTGACGAGCGCGACGGCAAACACGAAAGCTTCGCCCTTTCCGGCGGCGTGGCTGGGTTCGTGCAATACATGAACCGCAAAAAAACGCCGTTGCACGAAAAAATCTTCTACGCGTTCGGCGAGAAAGACGGCATGAGCGTCGAATGCGCGATGCAGTGGAACGACAGCTATCAGGAAAGCGTGCAGTGCTTCACCAACAACATCCCGCAGCGCGACGGCGGTACGCACTTGACCGCATTGCGCCAAGTGATGACGCGCACCATCAACAGCTACATCGAAGCCAACGAAGTCGCCAAAAAAGCCAAAGTTGAAACCGCCGGCGACGATATGCGCGAGGGTTTGACCTGCGTGTTGTCCGTCAAACTGCCCGATCCGAAATTCTCGTCCCAAACCAAAGACAAACTGGTTTCCAGCGAAATCGGCCCCGTCGTCAACGAAGTCATCAACCAAGCCTTGACCGACTTCCTCGAAGAAAATCCGAACGAAGCCAAAATCATCACCGGCAAAATCGTCGATGCCGCGCGCGCGCGCGAAGCCGCCCGAAAAGCACGTGAAATTACCCGCCGCAAAGGCGTGATGGACGGCTTGGGGCTGCCCGGCAAACTCGCCGACTGCCAAGAAAAAGACCCCGCATTGTCAGAACTTTATCTGGTCGAGGGCGATTCCGCAGGCGGTTCCGCCAAACAAGGCCGCGACCGTAAATTCCAAGCCATTTTGCCGCTCAAAGGCAAAATTTTGAACGTCGAAAAAGCCCGTTTTGAAAAAATGCTCGCCAGCCAAGAGGTCGCCACCCTGATTACCGCGCTGGGCGCAGGCATCGGCAAAGAAGAGTTCAACCCCGAAAAACTGCGTTACCACCGCATCATCATCATGACCGATGCCGACGTGGACGGTGCGCACATCCGCACCTTGCTCCTGACCTTCTTCTACCGCCAAATGCCCGAACTGGTCGAGCGCGGCTACATCTACATCGCCCAGCCGCCGCTCTACAAAGCCAAATACGGCAAGCAGGAGCGTTACCTCAAGGACGAACTGGAAAAAGACCAATGGCTGCTCGGCCTCGCTTTGGAAAAAGCCAAAATCGTTTCAGACGGCCGTACCATCGAAGGCGCAGAACTTGCCGATACCGCCAAACAATTCCTGTTGGCGAAAACCGTCATCGAACAGGAAAGCCGCTTCGTGGACGAACTCGTCCTGCGCGCCATGCTGCACGCGTCGCCCGTCGATTTGACGTCGTCTGAAAACGCCGACAAAGCCGTTGCCGAACTTTCCGGTTTGCTCGACGAAAAAGAAGTCGCCCTCGAACGCATCGAAGGGCACGAAGGCAACCGCTTCATCAAAATCACCCGCAAGCTGCACGGCAACGTCATGGTCAGCTACATCGAACCCAAGTTCCTCAACAGCAAAGCCTACCAAACCCTTACCCAAACCGCCGCCGCGCTGAAAGGCCTGGTCGGCGAGGGTGCCAAGCTCTACAAAGGCGAGAACGAGTACGACGTGGACAGCTTTGAAACCGCACTGAACATCCTGCTCCAAAACGCCCAAAAAGGCATGTCTATCCAGCGATACAAAGGCTTGGGCGAGATGAACCCCGAACAGCTTTGGGAAACCACGATGGATCCCGCCGTTCGCCGCCTGTTGAAAGTGCGCATCGAAGACGCCATCGCCGCCGACGAAGTGTTCGTTACCCTGATGGGCGACGAAGTCGAACCGCGCCGCGCCTTCATCGAAAATAACGCCCTGATTGCGCAAAATATTGATGCGTAAACCTTAAAGCCTGATTGAAAATAAAAAAGGCCGTCTGAAAATGTTTCAGACGGCCTTTGTTGTTTCAGGCATGTTCTGCCGGTTTCGGCTCTTTAATCGGCAGGTTCAATAAAGCGGCCGCCCCCGCCAGCAGCATATCCGCATACCACATCCAGCCGTAGCTGTTGAACATGGAAACGACCTGCCCGCCCAAATACGAACCGAGAAAACCGCCGATTTGGTGGCTCAGCATCGTGAGTCCGAACAAAGTGGCCAGATAACGTGTGCCAAACAATTTGCCGGTCAGCGTCGCGGTCGGGGCTACCGTTGCCAGCCAGGTAAAGCCCAATCCGGCGGCAAAAATATAAAAATTCATGTCCGTTTTCGAGGCGGCCAGATATGCCGCCACCATCAAAACCCGCGAAGCATACAGGTAAAACAGCACATATTTGCTCGGAAAGCGGCCGACACACCAGCCGGAGAACAGGCAGCCCGCAATGTTGGCCAGCCCGATGACCGCCAAAGAAGTCGAAGCCACCGTAGGCGGGAGGCCGCACAGTGAAATCTCGTTCGGCAGATGGGTCACCAAAAACGCAATGTGAAAGCCGCAGGTAAAAAAGCCCAAATGCAGCAACAGATAACTGCGGTCGGCAAATGCCCGTATGACCGCCTGTTTCAGTCCGCCGTCGTGCGTTTGGGCTGTTTGGGCTTGCTGCGGCATGTTGCTCCCGCGTGTCAGCCACCAGGCAACCGGCAGAATCAGCAGGCTCAATCCGCCCCATACATAAAACGTTCCCTGCCAGCCGATGTGGGGCCGAACCATCAGCCCCTGTACCATAGGTGCAAAGAGAAACTGCCCTGCCGAACCGCCGGCATTTACCGCGCCGGAAGCCAGGCCGCGAACGGCAGGCGGCAGCTTGGCCGCCACTTGTCCCATAATAATCGAAAAACCACCCGCACCCGTGCCGAATGCCAGCAGCAGCCCGACGGCGAACATTAGTCCCCAGAATGTCGGCAGTTGCGGTATGAGGAAGCAGGCTGCGGCCAATACCAGCGCGCCGCCGCCCAATACTTTCCATGCGCCGTAGTGGTCGGCCAAAGCCCCCGTTGCCGGCTGTGCCACGCCCCACATCAATTGGAAGACTGCGATAACCAGACTGAATTGTGCGACGCTTAAATCGGTCGTGTTCACTACGGGGCGTAGAAACAGGCCTAAAGACATCCTCATGCCGATGGTTATCAACAGGATGAATGCCGCCGCCGCGATAACCGGCCACGGATTGATGCGAATGGATGGGTGTGTGTGCATAAAATGATTAAATTATTTTGTATGTTGATGACGGACTATCGGGGATGACGCATTTCAAGGCCGGCCGCAAAGCCTGAACACAGGCCGTGCGGCAACGATTCGTTTGACCTTCTTGCACTTCCAAAGAACCGTTTTCTTTGGGTTGGGGTGCGGCCGAATTATGGCGATGTATATGAATCCGTTGTCATTCAAATTCGGGAAAGGGCGGGCTACAACTATACCGGTTTGAATGGAGTCCGTTATGGCGATATGGGAAAAGGAAATTCTAAACTGTAACAAAATTTCCGGCGGCGGCTAAATAACGTCTGCTTCTTTTAATATAACCGATGCGTTTTTCAGATAAAAAACTGCCGCTGCACATTCCCACAATATGCAGCGGCCAACCCCCAAAATACTCCGCATTCCCAATGCGGAGCCAACAGCGGCCTTCAGATGGCCTGCCGTCTTTAGGGCTCTCGTTTTCCGTAATGTATTTGTTTTTGCGATGCCTCAATGCATCCGTTTAAAACGGCCGGAACGCTGTGTTCCGACAAATATATCCAAGCAACCCTTGTGCCAAATTTTCAGGCAAAGTTAAAAGTTACGTATTTATTTGATAAATAATATAAAACAATTTTATTTGTGGCGATGCGCGTCGGGAGTTTATTTTATCGGACGCCGCTTCCAGACACACTTTGCCCGGGAAGCCGTGCGGGGTAGGTAGTTTTATGCCGCTTTTTGTCAGTACATAAGCATATTTTTGTTGTGCGATGAAAGTCATGGCCGATTGTTCAGGCAATCAAAAGGCCGTCTGAAACCCTGCAAACGGTTTTCAGACGGCCTTTCCAATTGTCAGGCTAACGGCGGCGCAGTTTGAACAGCATTCCCCATACGATCAGCAATACGCTGCCGAAGAACATCAGGCTCCACACCGGCAGCGGTACGCCCATCACATATTCGCGTACGCCGCAGTTGCCGAAGCCGTCCACCACGAAACGCCACCAATCGAACAGCGGCCAGTCTTTCAGGCGGAACGTCCACGGTGCGCCGCAACTCGGCTGCTCTCCGGCGGGCAGGCTTTGCAGCCAGATTTGGTAAGACGCGGTATACAGCCCCCACAAGGCAGGCAGGCTGACCAGTAGGGCGGCAAAAATACGGCTGCCGCGTTTGGCCGTGGGCAGCAGCAGGCACAGGCCGGACACCAGCATTACCGACATGACGGCCACGCGCTGCAAAATACACAGCGGGCAGGGGTTGAGCCCCATCACATATTGGGCGAAAAACGAGCCGCCCGTGCAGACGATGCCGAGCAGGAAGACGGCAAGCAAGGTTTGGCGGTAAGTGAACTTCATCGGTTTCCCTTTATTTGGATGCCCTGCCGGGCGGAATGGGGCGGATTATATAGCGGATGAATATCCTTTTCGACATAAAGGCCGTCTGAAAAATCCTTTTTCGGTTTTTCAGACGGCCTCAGTGTGTGTGCGGTTGTTTGATGTTTCCTACTGCCCCGCCACGGTCATGCTGCCGATTAAAATCGAGCCGACTTTGTGCGACGAGCGGCGTAGCGCGTCATCGGCCACGCCTTCGATGCCGAGCAGCATATCCTGCAAACGTCCGGCCACGGTGATTTCTTCCACCGGATATTGGATCACGCCGTTTTCCACCCAGAATCCGGCCGCGCCGCGCGAATAGTCGCCGGTGAGCATGTTCACGCCCTGTCCCATCAGTTCGGTAACCAGCAGCCCCGTCCCCATCTGGCGCAGCAGTTCGGCCTGGCTGCCGCAGGTGGCGTTCAGAATCAGATTGTGTGCGCCGCCGGCGTTGGCAGTGGTTTGCATGCCGAGTTTGCGCGCACTGTACGACGACAGGAAATAGCCCTGAACGATGCCGTTTTCAATCACGAAGCGCGGGCGGGTAGCCACGCCTTCGCTGTCGAAGTAAGTGCTGGACCACGCGCGCGGGATGTGCGGCTCTTCGCGCAGGCTGAGGAATTCGGGCAGGATTTGCTTGCCCAGGCTGTCGAGCAGGAAGCTGCTTTGGCGGTAGAGCGAACCGCCCGACAGGCCGCCGACGACGTGGCCGATGAGGCTGGCGGACACAGTGGTGTCGAACAGCACGGGATAGCTGCCGGTGGGCAGGCTGCGCGCGTTCAGGCGGCGGACCGTGCGTTCGGCGGCGGTGCGGCCTACCTTTTCCATGCTGTCGAGTTCGTTGGCCGAGCGCGCCAGGTCGTACCAATAATCGCGCTGCATGCCGCCGTTGCCGTCTTCGGCCACCACGGCGCACGACACGCTGTGGCGCGTGCCCTGCTGGTGTTGCAGGAAGCCGTGGCTGTTGCCGTAAACAAATTGGTAATGCGATGTTTGGATGCCCGCGCCTTCGGAGTTTTTGATGCGGCTGTCGGCCTGCATGGCGGCGGCTTCGCAGCGGAGGGAGAGTTCCACCGCGTCGGCGGAGGGCAAATCCCATTCGTGGTATTTGTCCAAATCGCCGAATTCCGCGGCCATCAGTTCCGCGTCGGCCAAGCCCGCGCAATCGTCGCCGGCCGTGTAGCGGGCGATGTCCAGTGCGGCCTGCACCGTTTCTTCGATGGCGCGGGACGACAAATCGGCGGTGCTGGCGCGGCCTTTGCTTTGGCCGAGGTAAACGGTGATGTCGAGCGATTTGTCCTGCTGGTGTTCGATTTGTTCGATTTCCTGCAGGCGCACCTGCACGCTCTGGCCGACCGATTCGCTCAAATCGGCTTCGGCGGCGGTTGCGCCTTTCTGTTTGGCGGTAGACAGCGCGAAGGCGCACAAATCGGACAATTCCTGCGGAGAGTGGTTGAACATGGCGGTTTCCTGAATTGAAGTGGGCGGCATTGTACCCGTTTCGGCCATCATTTTTTAGCCGAAAATACCCCCTGCTGTTAAAATGCCGCCCGACAGGAAAAACGGACGATACTAAATGAATGGCAATAATGAAGAATGGGTCAGCAAAACCCAAATGAAAAAGCGTATGGACGAATTGCAGGATTTGGGCATGGAACTGACCCGCCTGTCGGACGAAACGCTGAAAAAAATCGGTCTGTCCGAAGACTTGATGCAGGCCGTGCGCGATTATAAGAAAATCACCTCCAACGGTGCGCTGAAACGGCAAAACCAATACATCGGCCGCCTGATGCGCGAAACCGACCCCGCGCCGATACGCGCCTTCCTGGCCAAACTCAAAGGCGAAAACCGTGCGCACAACGCCTTTTTGCAGCGCGTCGAGCAGATGCGCGAACGGCTGATTGCCGACGATGCCGCGCTGACCGAGTTTGCCGCCGCCCATCCTCAGGCCGACATTTCCGCCATCCGCACCCTAATCCGCAACACGCGCAAAGAGAAAGAACAAAGCAAACCGCCGAAAAACTTCCGCGCCCTGTATCAGGAATTGAAAGCCGCGATGGAAGAGGCGGAAGGTTTGAGGCCGTCTGAAAACCACGATACCGAAAGCGCGGAAGAATAATCCGCAGTACCCTTTCAGACGGCCTCAATCCGCTAGGAAGGCCGTCTGAAAAACCGCTTTGCCACGTTACAACCCTTACCGGAAGCACATCATGTTCCCCCAGCCCGAAGACGAAGAATACAACCGCTTTATCCGCAGCATCATCGGCAGCCAAACGCTCTACACGCTGGTGTCGGACGAAGGCGACATCGCTGAATGCCCGTCCACCGAATATGAAGAAGACGACGGCGAACCCGTGCCCGTATTCTGCGTCTGGCACGACCGCGCCCAAGCCGAAGCCTGCAAGGTCGAAGAATGGGCGGACTACCAACTCGAAGCCCTGCCGCTGGATTTCTTCCTGCACGAATGGCTGGTGAGCATGGATCAGGACGCCGTATTGCTCGGCGTGGATTTCGATTCCGAACTCTACGGCCTCGAAATCGAACCCGTCGAAGTGCTGGCCGACCTGCTCGATGCTGCCGTGCAAATGCAGTGCGGCGACATGATAGACGGCTATGACGAGCTGATGAAGTACCGCCTCGAATGGGAGCGGGAAATGGCCGGGCAAAGCCGTTTGAACTGAACCCGCACATTGAGGCCGTCTGAAAAAAGCGGCACAGGCCATTCCACAATCAAGAGCAGCCCCCATTCATCTCGCCTTCAATATATATGGCACACCCGTCCTGATAAAAACAAACGGCAGGCCGTCTGAAAACCCGTTCCGCCTTTCAGACGGCCTCCGCCCCGCCAGTGGTAAAATACCGCCGCCCCCGCACCCTAACAGGCGCGATTCCGATTCATGCCGCCAAACCCTTTTCAGACGGCCCCTTATCCCGACATGCTGACCGATTTAGAAAAAAACGCCATCCGCGACCACTACCGCGCCATTTCCGAAAACCTACCGCAATTCCGCCCCCGCGCCGCCCAGCGCGAGATGATTGCGGCGGTGGCCAACGCCTTTGCCCGCAGCAAACCCCGCGCCGAAGGCGAAGAGCCGCCCAAGCGCGAGGGCGAGAGCATCGCCGTCATCGAAGGGCCGACCGGCGTGGGCAAATCGCTTTCCTATCTGCTGGCGGGCGGCATCATGGCGCAAACGCGCGACAAACGGCTGATTGTTTCCAGTGCCACCGTCGCCCTGCAAGAGCAGCTGGTAAACCGTGACCTGCCGTTTCTGGTGGAAAAAAGCGGTTTGGAGCTGACTTTCGCGCTGGCCAAAGGGCGCGGCCGCTATCTTTGTCCCTACAAACTCTACCAACTCACGCAAACCCACGCCCAAGGTTCGCTGGACGGATTCGACAGCCCGCCGAGCGTGTTGTGGGACAGCAAACCGAGCGCGTCCGATTTGGACACGCTGCGCCGCATGGCCGACGAATTTGCCACCCGCCGCTTCAACGGCGACCGCGACACCTGGCCCGAAAGCATCCCCGACCCTTTATGGCAGCAAGTGACCAACGACCGCCACGGCTGTTTGAAAAACGCCTGCCCCAACCGCGCCGAATGCCCGTTTTACCTCGCGCGCGATACTTTGGATACCGTGGATGTCGTCGTGGCAAACCACGACCTGCTGCTGGCCGACATCGGCATGGGCGGCGGCGTCATCCTGCCCGCGCCGGAAAACAGCTTTTACTGCATAGACGAGGCGCACCACCTGCCGAAAAAGGCCGTCAGCCGCTTTGCCGCCGAACACTCGCTCAACCAGGCCATGTGGACGTTGGAAAAACTGCCGCCCGTCATCAACAGAATCGTCGGCCTGACCGATAAAACCGAAGCCGGGAACCTCGCCGACGAAGCCGCCGCCTCGCTGCTGGAAAGCCTGTCGGAATGGCAGTTCCACCTCGGCAGCGAACCCGCGCTGGATTTGTCCGACGGCGGCAACGACCCCGTTTGGTTGTGGGAAGACGGCAAAACGCCGGAAGACCTCGCCCTCCTGACCGCCAACACCGCCGCCTCCGCCCGCGCCCTGTTGAAGCAGATATACCGCCTCAACGACGCCCTGTCGGCCGCCCGCCGGGAAAAAGACAGCGACGGCCCGCTTATCGACCGGGTAACCACCGAATTCGGCATTTTTGTCGCCCGCGCCGAACAGATTTCGGCCGTATGGGATTTGTTCGACACCGCCCCGCCGGAAGACGAAGCCCCGCTGGCTAAATGGATAGAGCGGCGCGTGGGCGACAAAAACGACTACGTTTTCAATGCCAGCCCGATTTCCGGCGCCGCACAACTGGCCGGCGGCCTGTGGCGGCGGGCGGCGGGCGCGGTGCTGACCTCCGCCACCCTGCGCGCGCTCGGCAATTTCGACCTCCTGCTGCGCCAGTCCGGCCTGGTTTGGCTGCCCGACACCACCACACTGGCGTTGGAAAGCCCGTTTGATTTCGCCAAACAGGGCGAACTTTACATCCCGCCGCTGACCGCCAGCCCGAAGCAACCCGAAGCGCACACCGAAGCCGTGGCCGAATGGCTGCCGAAACTGATTGCCGCCGACGAAGCCGTCGGCACGCTGGTGTTGTTCACTTCGCGCAAACAGATGAACGAAGTCGCCATGCGGCTGCCGGAAGAATATCTGCCGCTGCTGCTGATACAGGGCGAAATCCCGAAGTCCGCCCTGCTGGAAAAACACGCGAAGGCGTTGGCTGAAGGGCGCGCCAGCATTATCTTCGGCCTCGACAGCTTTGCCGAAGGGCTCGACCTGCCGGGCGAGGCCTGCGTGCACGTGATTATCGTCAAGCTGCCGTTTTCCATGCCCGACAATCCGATTGAAAAAACGCAAAACCGCTGGATAGAAAAGCGCGGCGGCAATCCCTTTATCGAAGTAACCGTGCCCGAAGCCGGCATCAAGCTCATCCAAGCCGTCGGCCGCCTTATCCGCACCGAAAACGACTACGGCCGCGTGACCATCCTTGACAACCGTATCCAAACCCAACGCTACGGCAAACAGCTGCTTGCCAATCTGCCGCCGTTCAAACGGATAGGTTGAATAGCAAAAAAGGCCGTCTGAAAACCCGATAGTGTTTTCAGACGGCCTTATCCGTATGCCTTCCGGCTGCAAGGCTTTCATTTCGCTATCCTTCTTTTATGGTGCATCACGATTGGGCGCGGTGATAACTGCCACAATATGCGCCGTCTCTTGCTATAATCCGCCCGCACTGCCAATCAGGCCGTCTGAAGCCTACTTTCAGACGGCCTCCACCAAAGAAAAGACAAACCATGAGCCAATCCCCCTTGCTAGATACAGTCAACCTGCCGCGAGACCTGCGCCTGCTGGATAAGGCCGAACTGCCGCAACTGTGTGCCGAACTGCGCGCCTTCCTGCTCAAATCGGTATCGGCCACCGGCGGCCATTTCGCCAGCAACCTGGGCGCGGTCGAACTCACCGTTGCCCTGCATTATGTCTACAACACGCCGGAAGACCATCTGGTATGGGATGTCGGCCATCAAAGCTATCCGCACAAAATCCTGACCGGCCGTAAAAACCGCATGGACACGATGCGCCAATACGGCGGACTGGCCGGTTTCCCGAAACGCGGCGAGTCGGAATACGACGATTTCGGCGTGGGGCACTCGTCCACATCCATCGGCGCGGCTTTGGGCATGTCCGTGGCCGACAAACTGGCGGGACGTGCCAACCGCAGTGTGGCCGTTATCGGCGACGGCGCGATGACGGCGGGGCAGGCCTTTGAAGCCTTAAACTGCGCGGGCGATATGCAGGACGTGGATTTGCTCGTGATTTTGAACGACAACGAAATGTCCATTTCGCCCAATGTCGGCGCGCTGCCCAAATATCTCGCCCGCAACGTGATGCGCGATATGCACGGCCTGCTCAGCACCATCAAGGCGCAGTCGGAAAAAGTATTGGACAAACTGCCCGGCGCGCTCGAAATCGCGCAAAAGGTCGAACACAAAATCAAAACGCTGGCCAACGAAGGCAACCACATCAAACAATCCCTGTCGCTGTTTGAAAATTTCGGCTTCGCCTACACCGGTCCCGCCGACGGCCACAACGTCGTCCAGCTGGTTGAAACGCTGAACGAACTGCGCCGCAAACCCGGCCCCAAGCTGCTGCACGTCATCACCAAAAAAGGGCAGGGCTACAAACTGGCGGAAAACGACCCCGTCAAATACCACGCCATCGGCAAAGCCCCCGCCCAAAACGACAGGCCGTCTGAAACTCCCGTCCCGTCCCGTCCCACCTACACCCAAATCTTCGGCCAATGGCTGTGCGACCAGGCCGAAGCCGACCACAGGTTGGCCGCCATTACCCCCGCCATGCGCGAAGGCAGCGGGCTGGTGGAATTCGAACAACGCTTCCCCGACCGTTACTTCGATGTCGGCATCGCCGAACAACACGCCGTAACCTTTGCCGCCGGACTGGCCTGCGAAGGCATAAAGCCCGTCGTCGCCATCTACTCCACCTTCCTGCAGCGCGCCTACGACCAGCTCATCCACGATGTCGCCCTGCAAAACCTGCCCGTCCTGTTCGCCATCGACCGTGCGGGCATAGTCGGCGCGGACGGCCCCACCCACGCGGGCGCATATGATTTGAGCTTCCTGCGCTGCGTGCCGAATATGGTCATCGCCGCCCCCAGCGACGAAAACGAATGCCGCCTGCTGCTGTCCACCTGTTATCAACTCGACCAACCAGCCGCCGTGCGCTACCCGCGCGGTACGGGCTGCGGCGCGGCCGTTTCAGACGGCCTGGAAGCCGTCCCCGTCGGCAAAGGCGTCATCCGCCGCCAAGGGCAGAAAACCGCCATCTTGGCTTTCGGCAGCATGGTGCAACCCGCCATGCAGGCAGCCGAAAGCCTGAACGCCACCGTGGCCGACATGCGCTTTGTCAAACCGCTGGACGAAACCCTGATACTCGAACTTGCGCAAACGCACGACCGCATCGTCTGCATCGAAGAAAACAGCATATGCGGCGGCGCGGGCGGCGCAGTATTGGAATGCTTGGCGCAACACGGCGTCATCAAGCCCGTATTGCCCATCGGCATCCCCGACACTGTAACCGACCACGGCGACCCCGCCCTGCTGCTGGACAAACTCGGCCTGAGCGCGGAGAAAATCCGCGAACGGATAGCAAACTGGCAAGAGGCCGTCTGAAAACGTCCCGTCGAAAGATTGCGCCGTGCAGCCCAAAACCTTCCTGCAAAACACCCCGCTGCCCAAAACCGAAGCCCGCATGCTCCTGCAGGCCGTTACCGGCTGGACGCGTGCCCAACTGATTACCCGCGACGGCGAAATGCTGGACGAATGGCAAACCGCCGATTTGCAGGCCATGCAGCAACGCCGTCTGAACGGCGAACCCATGGCTTACATCCTCGGCTGGCGCGAGTTTTACGGCCGCCGTTTCCGCACCACGCCCGCCACCCTGATTCCCCGCCCCGAAACCGAGCATCTGGTGGAAGCGGTCCTACAGCACCTGCCGCCGCAAGGGCGCGTATGGGATTTGGGTACAGGCAGCGGCGCAGTAGCCGTAACACTGGCCTGCGAACGCCCGGATACCTCCGTACTCGCCAGCGACATCAGTCCGGCCGCGCTGGCAGTGGCACGGCAAAACGCGGCAGACAACGGAGCCGACGTATCTTTTGCCTGCGGATCGTGGTTCGACATCGACAGGCCGTCTGAAAAACACAGTTTCGACCTGCTGGTTTCCAATCCGCCCTACATCGAAGCGGACGACGGCCATTTGCAACAAGGCGACTTGCGCTTCGAGCCTGCAAACGCGCTCACCGATTTTTCAGACGGCCTAAGCTGCATCCGCGAACTGGCGGCACACGGTGCGGAATACCTGAAACCCGGAGGCCGCCTGATTATGGAGCACGGCTGGAATCAGGGGGCGGCCGTACGGCAGATACTCGCGGCCGCAGGCTGGACGGAAATCGAAACCCAAACCGATTTGGCCGGATTGGAACGGATTACGCAGGGCCGGAAGGCCGTCTGAAAGCCGAAATTTCCGTACAATAAGGCTAAAATTGCCGTTTATCTAAAAAATATTACCGTTTATCTTATTTTTCGGCATTACTTCCTCACATTGTCTACTATTCGCCCGTCTGATAGATATTTGCTTTTCTAGCAAGTAAGTGAGTAAGACGTTTTCCCCGTAATGTGTTTGGCCGCCTATTCCGATAGGCGGCATTTTTTTACCTTTAAAATCCCAACTACATCAAACTACAATTTGCTATAATCCGTGCTGTTTCTTTTTCACAAACCCGATAAAACAAGGATTCTCTCATGGGCATCAAAGTTGCCATCAACGGCTACGGACGCATCGGCCGCCAAGTGTTGCGCGCCATCTATGACTACAATCTTCAAGACCAACTGGAAATCGTGGCCGTCAATGCCAGCGGCAGCCTCGAAACCAACGCGCATCTGACCAAGTTCGACACCGTACACGGCCGCTTTAACGCAGACGTTTCCCACGACGCAACCCACCTCATCATCAACGGCAACAAAATCCCGTTCTTCTCCACCCGCAACCCGGCCGAGCTGCCGTGGAAGGATTTGGGAGTGGATTTGGTAATGGAATGTACAGGCGCGTTTACCAGCAAATCCAAAGCCAACGTGCATTTGGAAAGCGGTGCGAAAAAAGTGCTGATTTCCGCTCCCGGCGAAGCAGACGTCGATGCCACCGTTGTTTACGGTGTGAACGATGACGTTATTACCGACGACATGACCGTGATTTCCAATGCTTCCTGCACCACCAACTGCCTTGCGCCGGTGGCCAAAGTGCTGAGCGACAAATTGGGCATTGTCAAAGGCGTGATGACCACCATCCACGCCCTGACCAACGACCAAACCGTTACCGACGTGCGCCACAAAGACCTGCGCCGTGCCCGCAGCGGCGTGGAAAACATGATTCCGACCAAAACCGGCGCGGCAAAAGCCGTAGGGTTGGTGTTACCCGAATTGAAGGGACGTTTGGACGGCTTGGCCATCCGCGTGCCGACCGTTAATGTTTCCTTGGTGGATTTGAGCTTTGAAGCCGCCTGCGAGACCAGTGCGGAGGAAATCAATGCGCTGCTGAAGGCCGCCTCGGAAGAAGGCCGTCTGAAAGGCGTTTTGGCTTACAACACGCTGCCGCTGGTGTCTATGGACTTCAACCACACCACGCAGGCCAGTACGTTTGATTCGACGCTGACCAAAGTGGTGGATGGAAATATGGTCAAAGTGTTTGCTTGGTATGACAACGAATGGGGTTTCAGCTGCCAGATGTTGAATACCGCCCGCCGCATGTTCGGCTTGGAAGTCCGTCCGTTCAAATAATTCCGCTATTGCGGATTGATTGAAAAGGCCGTCTGAAAAACCTGTTTCGGGTTTTCAGACGGCCTTTGACTGCAAAAGGCATATCAGCGTTTGACGCCGCTCAAACATGCCCAGCCTTCGTCGAAGATGGCGGGCTCAAGGTCGAACCATTGGCCGTAAATGCCGCCCAATTCGTCTGCCTGTTCTTCCAGCAGGCCGGAGAGGACGATGCGGCCGCCGGTTTTGGTGCGGGCGGCGAGCATTTCGCCGAGCATGCGCAACGGGTTGGCCAAAATGTTGGCAACAACGACATCGAATTGCCCGTCCGGCAGTTCGTCGGGCAGGTAGAACTTCGTTTCCACGCGGTTTTGCACGGCATTGTCGGTACCGGCCGCAATCGCCTGCGGGTCGATGTCTACGCCGACGGCCGAGACTGCGCCGAGTTTGAGGGCGGCAATCGTCAGGATGCCGGAGCCGCAGCCGTAGTCCAGCACGCTTTCGCCGCCTTTCAGGTTGTTATCCAGCCATTGCAGGCATAGGCGGGTGGTGGGGTGGCTGCCCGTGCCGAAAGCCAGGCCGGGGTCCAGTTGCAGATTGACGGCGTTTGCATCGGGGGCCTCGTGCCACGAAGGGGTAATCCACAGGCGGTCGGAAATTTTAATCGGATCGAATTGCGCCTGGGTCAGCCGTACCCAGTCCTGCTCGGGCAGTAATTCGATTTGATGGGCGGGAGGAGGGATTTCCACCGCTTCGGCGGCAGCGGCCACGATGGCGGCCACATCGGCTTTTTCGTCAAATAATGCGAGTATTTTGCTGTTGTGCCAGATTTGTTCGGACTCGATGCCGGGTTCGCCGAAAATGGCTTGTTCCTCATCGGTGCCCGCATAGGCATCTTCGATGGCGGCGGACAATGCGCCGTGTGCCATCAATGCGTCGGACAACGGTTCGGCAATCAGTTCGTTTACGATAAAGGTGGTTTGCTGGTAAGACATAAGGGGCTTTCGTTGGACAGTTTTTGCGGTCGGATGGGGTTATTTTAACGGAAAACGACATAAGGCCGTCTGAAAACTAGAAATCTCCCCATAAGGTTTGCATCGCGGCGATGGCAGCCAGTGCGGCGGTTTCGGTGCGCAGTATGCGCCGCCCGAGGCTGACGGCTTGGAAGCCTGCTTCCTGGGCGAACCGTTCTTCCTCTTCCGTCCAGCCGCCTTCAGGCCCCACCATGAAAACAACACTGCGCGGCGGCGGCAGGCTGTTCAGACGGCAGCTCCGGTTCAGGCCCATCAGCAGTTTGGCCTCCGCATCCGGCAGGTTTTGCAGGGCTCGGCGGAAGGGCAGCAGCGGGCGCACGGCAGGGACGGTGTTGCGGCCGCTTTGTTCGCAGGCGGAAATAACGATTTCCTGCCAACGGCTTACCCGTTTTTCCGCACGCTCCCCGCTCAGTTTGACTACGGAACGCGCGCTTTCGACGGGGATGATTTCGTTTACGCCCAATTCCACGCTTTTTTGCAGCGTAAAATCCATCCGTTCGCCGGAAGAAACGGCCTGTATCAGGGTAATATGCAGCGGCGATTCGTTTTCAGACGGCCGACTCGAACTGATTTCGGCTTCAGCGGCGCGTTTATCCAAGCTGTTTAAAACGGCGTGATAGGAAAGGCCGTCGCCGTTGAATAAAACGATTTCTTCGCCGATACGGCAACGCAAAACGTTCAGGTGGCGCACCACATCGCCGGGCAGGGCGACGGTTTCGCCGACGTGCAGGGCGGCGGAAAGAAAGAAGCGGGGCATGACGGGTAAAAATAGGTTAATATTGCCGCGATTATACTATATGGCGTGCGCGTGTTCGCGGCGGCACAAAGGCCGTCTGAAAAGTTTTTGCCCTGCAGAAACCGGTGTTTCAGACGGCCTATACAAACAAAAGGACAATGAGTGTTAGCACAACTGCAAAATCTGGTGCGGCATATCGCCGATACGGAGGTGATGCCGCGCTTTCTGAGTGTGGGCGGCAGCGAAAAGCCCGACGGCAGCATTTTATCGGAAGCCGATTTGGCCGCGCAGGCCGCCTTTGCCGACGGGTTGAGGCGGATTATCGACTGCCCTATGCTGGGCGAGGAAATGAGCGAGCAGCGGCAGCGTGATTTGTGGCTGCATAATTACGAAGGGTTGTGGGTGGTTGATCCCATCGACGGCACCACCAATTTTGTAAACGGCTTTCCGCATTTTGCGTTATCGGCAGCCTTTATGCGGCACGGCCGGCCGGAGCTGGCCGTGATTTACGATCCCGTAGCCCGAGAATGTTTTTCCGCGTCGTCCGGCGGTGGCGCGTATCTTAATGGCCGCAGGCTGCCGCTGGTTCGGCAGGAAAAAAAATTGCACCGCGCCCTGGCCGGTGTGGAAATCAAATATCTGCGTTCGGGCAAACTTTCCAGCCGCATGAACACGCTGTCTCCTGTTGTCAGCATACGCAGCATGGGCAGCAGCACTTTAGACTGGTGCTATCTTGCCGCCGGTCGGATGGATGTATATGTCCACGGCGGGCAGAAGTTATGGGATTATGCCGCCGGCGCGTTGATTTTTACCGAAGCGGGCGGCTGCCTGGCTACTTTGGAAGGCGACGATTTTTGGAGTGGGGCGCATACTTTCCAGCGTTCGGTTATCGCCGCTGTCAGCCCCGCTTTGTTTGAGCCGTGGCTGAAGTGGATACGCGACAACCAATAAGGATGGATACTGCCCAAAGAAATCTGATTGCACCTCTGCGGCAAACCGCATATAATGCCCCGCATCGGTCGGGATAATCCCTAACCGGCCGGTGTTTTCTATGACGTTTTCCCATAATGTATTTGGCCGTTCATATCTTTTCCCTTGGATATGAGCGGCAATTTTTTATCTGCCTTCTTACATCAGGCCGTCTGAAAACATATTTCGCCCGTTATGGGGTAATCATCGGGACAAAATAGCCAATCCATAGACGGTGTTTCCGGGTTGATACCGTAATTGTTTGAATTTATTTCCCTTTAATAAAATGCTGTTATGCTCATTAGGCGGGATAATTACCGTTATGTCTATGTGTCAAATCCAAAATGTCGTGGTGAAAAAGTAGATAAGCCCCACAAGTCCTATTTGAATTCATCAAATGCCTATTGTTACGTCAGGTATTTTGTTCCCGTAAAAATACTTATTGATAAAAATCAATCAGGTAAATAAAAACCTGTATAATCATAATACCGCTTAACGTTAAAAATATACCATTTATCTAAAAAAGTCTTATAATGGCCCCCATTGCGAAAAAAGAACGGCAGTATAGCCGATTTAAAATTTATTTAAATATATAACAAACAATTGGGGTAAATATGAAAAAATTGTTCAACTTGTTGGCAGCGGAATGGCGCGCAGCCTTTGATCCGAAAAGTATCGTGCTGCACGATTGCAATGATGTCAAAGTCCATGCGAAATCATTACGGCATTTGAGTGAGGAAGAGCGGGAAACTTTATTGGAGTTTGTAACGCAGGCCGAAATCGCGCGTCAGACGGGACGTAATACTACTGCGGGTTATGGTATTACTGTTGGTGAAGCTTTGGCACATCAGCACATGATGCAGGATATCGAATCAATCGTGTCGTCTTCTATTTAAGCTGACACCTGAGATTGCAGAATGTTATGAAGGCCGTCTGAAAACCGATTTATCGGTTTTCAGACGGCCTTTTGCTGTTTCGGATGAGGTAAGTTTAAATCCGCATCGGCATTACAATGTATTTGAAATTCGGATTGTTGGGAATGGTAAACAGGGTAGAGCGGTTGGCGTCGCCAAATGCAAGCTGCATGTCTTCGGCGTGTACATTCCGCAATACGTCCATCAAGTAGTTGATGTTGAAGCCGACTTCCAATTCGCCGCCCTGATAGGCGATTTCCAATTCTTCGCGTGCTTCTTCTTGTTCGTTGTTGCTGCACACTACGCTGAGCAGGCCGGGTTGCAGGTGCAGGCGCGCGCCACGGAATTTTTCGTTGGCCAAAATGGCGGCACGTTCGAGTGCGCCCAATAAATGGCTGCGGTTGAGCAGGAAGATTTTTTCGTTATCGAGCGGGATGACACGGTTGAAGTCGGGGAATTTGCCATCCACTACCTTGCTGACGATGACTGTGCCGTTGCAACGGAAACGGACTTGATTGTTCAGCAGTTCGACGCTGACTTGTTCGTTTGGCTGGTTGAGCAGTTTGAACAGTTCCAATACGGTTTTGCGCGGGAGGATGACTTCGGCTTTCGGCAGGTCGGCTTCAATGGTGGCGGCAGAGTAGGCCAAGCGGTGGCCGTCGGTCGCTACCAGACGGAGCTGGTCTCCTTCGGTCTGCATCAGCAGGCCGTTCAGATAATAGCGGATGTCTTGTACGGCCATGCTGTATTGGACTTGCGACAGCATCCCTTTGAGTGCTTCCTGTGTCAGAGAAAATGCCGAGCTGACTTCCTCTCCCACGCTCATCAGCGGGAAGTCTTCGGCAGGCAGGGTTTGCAGGGCGAAGCGCGATTTTCCGGCTTTCAGCGTCAGGCGGTTTTGCGCCCAATCCAAAGCAACTTGCGCTCCTTCGGGAAGCGCGCGCAGGATGTCTTGCAGTTTTTTGGCGTTGGTGGTGATGCGGAAATCGCCCGCTTCGCTTTTCGGGCCGTCGGTGTTGATTTGAATTTCCAAGTCGGTGGCCAAGATGTTGGTTTGACCGTGTGTACTTTCGAGCAGGACGTTGGATAGGATGGGGAGTGTGTGGCGGCGTTCGACGATGCCGGTCACAGCCTGCAAAGGTTTGAGCAGGGCATCGCGGTCTGCTTGCAAAATCAGCATGTTATTTCCTTAAATTCGGTTAATTTTGAATGAGTAAAAGCAGTTTTTCATAGTCCTGTGCCACTTCGGGGTCTTCTTGCCGTAGTTTGGCTACGGCCTTGATGCCGTGCATGACGGTGGTGTGGTCTCGGCCGCCGAAGGCTTCTCCGATGGCGGGTAGGCTGAGGCTGGTCAGGTCTTTTGTCAGGCTCATGGCCACTTGGCGCGGTCGCGCGATATTGCGGGTACGTTTTTTGCCCAGCAACTCGCTGATTTTGACCCGGTAGTGTTTGGCTACCGCATCGAGTATGAGTTCGGCGGTAATGACTTTGTAGGCGCTGGCGACAATATCCTGCAATGCTTCGGTAGCCAAGTCGATGTCGATTGGTTTTTTTTGGAAGCGGCTGCTGGCTTCGACCCGTTTGAACGCGCCTTCCAGTTCGCGTACGTTGGAGCGGATGTGTTTGGCGATGAAAAAAGCAGCATCTTCGCGCAAGGTTACGCCGGCGGATTCGGCTTTTTTCTGCAAAATGGCAACGCGCATTTCAAATTCAGGCGGTTCGAGTTCGAGGGTCAGACCCCAGGAAAATCGGGATTTCAGACGGTCGTCCATGTCTTCGATTTTGGCTGGAAGCACGTCGCAGGTTAGGATGAGTTGTTTTTTCTCGGTATGGAAGTGGTTGTACAGATAGAAGAATTCTTCCATTGTACGGTCTTTTCCTTTGATGAATTGGATGTCGTCGATAATCAGCAGGTCGTATTGTTTGTATTGCTGTTTGAAAGTGTCGTAATTGTTGGTGCGGAATGCGTTCATCAGGCCGCGTATGTATTCGTCGGCATGCATATAGCGCACTTTGGCTTTCGGGTTGTGTTGAAGCAGGTCGTTGCCGATGGCCTGTACCAAATGTGTTTTACCCAAGCCGGTGCTGCCGTAGAGGAAAAACGGGTTGTAACGGTCTCCCGGATTTTCTGCAATGGATTTGGCGGCGGCGGCAGCCATGCGGTTGCCTTTGCCTTCCACTAGGGTGGCAAAAGTGTAGTCGGGAGACAGGTTGGTATGGGCATAATGAGCATCACGCTGCTCTTCAGTGCGGCCCGGGGTGGTTTTTGCGGCTTCTGGTTTGTGCTCCTGCTGCTCTTCCGCCGATTTTGCAGGCAGGTTTTTCAAGCGTTCGGCCAGAATGTCTTGCGCGCTTTGTTTGGGTTTCGCAGGTGATTTGGCCGGTTCCGCCATCGCTGCTGTAGGGCTTTCAGACGGCCTTTCTTGTGCGGATGTTGTCTCCTGAACTGTGTCGGTGTTCTCGTCCGGAGCCATCGGATAGCTGATGCCGCGCCCCGCTTTAAATTGCAGTGCGGGCTGTTCGGGAGCCAGTTCTTTGAGGACGGTTTCGAATTTGGTGGCGAATTGGTTTTGCAGCATGTTGCTGGCAAACTGGTTTTTGCCATACACCACCCATACATCGTTTTCCTCGCCCACGGTCAGCGGTGCAATCCAAGTATCAAACTGTTGCGGTGTCAGCATCTGATGCAGGCGGCGAAGGCAAAGCGGCCAAAATTCGGCAAGCGTCAAGGTGTTCATAGGGAATCGTCGGAAAATCATTCAGATAGGCCGTGAGAAGAAGGTTCGGCCAAGAGATTGCGGGATTATACAGAAAATCCATTATGCCCGCCATGTGCTGCCGATGGGGCCGAAACCTGGGCCGCAAACGGGATATTCTGTTTAATTTCCTTATATTGATTGACAAAAAGAAGAATTTAGGTTGTAATCTGCCGTTTTCAATTTCATACCGATTTTTAGGAATATCATGAAACGCACTTATCAACCTTCCGTAACCAAACGCAAACGCACCCACGGCTTTTTGGTGCGCTCCAAAACCCGCGGCGGCCGTGCCGTATTGGCTGCGCGCCGTGCCAAAGGCCGTAAGCGTTTGGCCGTTTAATCCGAAGCCGTTTTGGAAAGCTTCGGCAGGCAGTACCGCTTATTGAAAACGGAAGAATTTTCTTCCGTTTTTGCTTTAAGAAAGCAATATAACTGCGCGTTACTGCAAATCTCTTATTCCGATGCCAATCCCGCCGGGCATGCGCGGCTTGGTTTGGTGGTCGGTAAAAAAACAGCCAAACGTGCCCATGACCGCAATTATATGAAACGTGTGTTGCGCGACTGGTTTCGACGGCATAAGGCGCAGTTGCCGCCTCGGGATTTTGTAATACGGGTCCGCCGCCCCTTCGGGCGCGACGGTGCGGACGAAATACGGGCGCAGCTCCAGCGGCTGCTGTTGCAGAAATCATGATTGCCAAGTTGTTGCAATGGCTGATCAAGTTTTACCAATACTGCATCAGCCCGATGATTCCGCCACGATGCCGCTATACTCCGACCTGTTCGCAATATGCTTTGGAAGCCGTACGCAAATATGGCGCATTCAAGGGGGGCTGGCTGGCAGTCAAACGAATTGCCCGCTGCCATCCTTGGGGCGGGCACGGACATGATCCGGTACCTTAAACCGATTCCCGTATCGGATTCGGCCTGCTTCCCGTCATGTTCCAGCCATACAAGGCAGGCCGGAGCGGAAAAGCGCGGCAGAGTCGGATATTTTGTCGGCATGCTTAATTTTGTCGGCATGCTTAAATGCAGTACGCGTTTGCGCGCGGAGCGCAAGAGATTTCAAATACCGGTGCGCTGTGAAACAGCCGCCTAAATTTTCAGACGGCCTCTCCTTCCGTCTGACGACATACAGGAAAAACCGATGGACATCAAAAGAATGACCGTGTTTTTTGCTGTTTCCCTGCTGATACTGTTGGGATGGGAAAAAATATTCCCAACCCCGCAGCCCGCGGTTTCAGCCGTGCAGCAGGCCGGACAGCAACAAGCCACCCCGACTATTCCGGCCGAAACCGGTTTGAGTCCGGCTGTTCCGATTACGGTCAGCACGGATACCGTCAATGCAGTTATTGATGAAAAAAGCGGTGATTTGCGCAGCCTGACCTTGCTGAAATACGATTCGGCAGAAGATCAGAGCAAACCTTTCACGCTCTTTCACGATGGCAAGGACAGCATTTATGTCGCCCAATCCGACGTGGTGGATGCGGCCGGCCGCAGCCTGACACAAGGATTGAGTTTTCAAAGTGCGCAAAAGCAATACAGCCTTGAAGGCGACAAAGCCGAAGTCCGCCTGACTGCCAATACTGCCAACGGCATCCAGATCGACAAAATCTATACTTTTACCAAAGGCAGCTATTTGGTCGGCATTCGTTTTGATGTGACCAACCGCAGCGGCAGTCCCATCCGAACCGACGGTTCCTACCGCATCGTCCGCGACGGCAAAGCGCCGGAAGGCCAAGGCTATTTCATGGCCAACTACACGGGGCCGGTGTTGTACACCCCGCAGGGCGAATTCCAAAAAGTCGCATTCGGCGATTTGGATGACGACTTCAAAGAAGGGCGCGAGCAGGCCGAATACGAGCGTAAAACGCAGTCCGGCTGGGTCGGTATGAGCCAGCACTACTTCTTCTCGTCTTGGATTCTGCAACCGAAAGGCGGGCAAAGCGTGTGTGCCACCGATGCTTGCCGCATCGACATCAAACGCCGCAGCGACAACCTTTATTCCGCCGGCGTCATCGTTCCGCAACCCGAGCTGGCCAACGGCATGAAGCAGAGCTTCGGCATTTCCCTGTACGCCGGTCCGCAAACCACTTCCGCACTCGGCAAAATCGCCGACCATTTGGAATTGATTAAAGACTACGGCCGCGTACATTGGCCTGCAACCGGCCTCTTCTGGCTGATGGACAAACTGCACGGCTTTACCGGCAACTGGGGTTGGGCAATCGTCCTGCTGACCATTATCGTCAAAATAGTCCTCTTCCCGCTGAACAACGCCGCCTATAAATCCATGGCGAAAATGCGCGCAGTCGCACCGAAGCTCGAGGCGCTGAAAAAACAATACGGCGACGACCGTATGGCGATGCAGCAGGCCATGATGCAGATGTACCGCAGCGAAAAAATCAATCCGCTGGGCGGCTGTCTGCCGATGTTGCTGCAAATCCCGATCTTTATCGGCCTTTATTGGGCGATATTCAGTTCGGTGGAATTGCGCCAGGCTCCGTGGTTGGGTTGGATTACAGATTTGTCCCGCCATGACCCGTGGTTCATCCTGCCCGTTCTGATGACGGCGACCATGTGGTTCCAAACCACACTGAACCCGCCGCCAACCGATCCGATGCAGGCCAAAATGATGAAGATTATGCCGTTTGTCTTCTCGTTTATGTTCTTCCTCTTCCCTGCAGGCCTGGTGCTGTACTATGTGGTGAACAATCTGCTGACCATCGCGCAGCAATGGTATGTGAACCGCAGTACCGAACAGCAACGTAAAAAAGGCGAAGTGGTGTCGTAATTCGGCATCTGAGTATTGAAAGGCCGTCTGAAAACCTGAGCAAAGGTTTTCAGACGGCCTTTTTATCAAGCGGAATAAGTGATGATGCGGCGATTAACTTTTTCTGCGCAGCGTAGCTTCGTTTGATGTTAAAGAGGATGGTTCTGCAAGGTATCGCCAAACGAAATGAATTTGCCTCCCATCCCCCTTCTGCTGTTTGAGGATTTGCCGCTTTGCCTTGATTGTGCGTCATGATGATTGGGGCGGGACGGGAGGCCGTCTGAAAGCGGCGGTTTGTGTTTTCAATGCGCTTCGGGTGTTGAATTTGAGCAATCAGAAACTCTCATGTTGGCTTGTGCCGGGCAAAGCCGTATCGCTGCCGTCGCCATGCGCGTCAAGCTGCCCGCGTTTCGCCAAACGGTACCAGCCGAAGAGGCGGTAGAGGCAGAATAGGGCGATGAAGGGCTGGCAGGCGGCAACCAGCAGATAACGCGGGTTGTCGAACGATATGGCCGCTTCGCCGCCGGACAGCCTCAGCAGGGCCCAGCCCCACTGCCACACTGAAGCAAGGGAAAAGGCCAGCACGGCCAAGAGGCCGAGTGTGGCGAATACGCCGACGGGCATGGCTTTGCCGCGAGCCACGGAGCGGTCGAGCCTCAGCAGCATCAGCAGGCCGAACCCGATGCACAATACCATGCCGCCGTTGGCGACGACTTGGAGGCCGGAAAAAACAATGTCGGGCGATACGGGCAGGCCGTCTGCGGGCAGTGCTTTTTTCTGCCCCGAAGCGACGCTTTGCATCACGTTCAGTACAAAGGTGTAAATCATGTCGGCCAGTACAATCCATACCGGCAGTAAAAAAGGGAAACGCATCATGTCTTTGCTCCGTCAAGGGCGGGCAGTGTAGCAGAAAGCCCCTGCCTGATTAAGTATGGATTGAAAAAACGGCAGGCAGGACGGGCGTGCGGTTGTTTTTCAGACGGCCTCCTCGTCATGCCATGCCTAATGGGGCGCAATTTTGTTACACTACCGCCCGACTTTTACCGGAAACCGATTCTTATGCTGACCTATACCCCGCCGGAGATGCGCGCCGCGCCGCCTACGCGCGAAAAACCGTGGATATTGCTGCTGCTGGCGTTTGCCTGGCTCTGGCCGGGCGTGTTTTCGCACGATTTGTGGAAGCCAGACGAAATTTGGTTTAACGAGGCGGTAAACGGCGTGTTGTCGGGCGGCAGTTGGTTGCAGCCGCAAGTGCCGGGCAGGAAGGACGGCGGAATGCCGTTTGTTTACGTTTGGCTGGCGGCGTGGTGCCGCCGGCTGCTGTCGCCTTGGCTGACGGATGCCTATTCGGCGATGCGGTTGGCCAGTGTGCTGTTTACCGTCGTCGGGCTGACGGCCTGCGGCATGGCGGGTTTCCATCTGGCGGGACGGCATCAGGGGCGAAGCGTGGTGTTGATACTGATAGGCTGTGCCGGACTGATAACCGGCGGCCACCTGCTCGGCGGCGCGTCGGTGCAGTTTGCCGCTGCGGGTTTGTGTCTGTACGGCTTGGCGGTGGCGCGCCGGCGGGCAATTTTTGCCGCGCTGTTGTTGGGTTGCGGCTGGGCGTTGCTGTCGGTATCGGCCGGTTGGGCGGTTATGGCGGCATTGATGCTGGCCGCCTGCCTGTTGCCGTTGTTTCCCGTTTGGCGGAGCCGCCGTTTCGCCGTTGCGCTGGCTGCCGCCTTTGCTTTGGCCGTGCCTTTGGCCGCCGTGTATCCGCTGGCTTTGTATCAGGTTTCACCCGAGGCGTTTTCAGGGTGGCTGAACCATCATGTTTTCGGTGTTTTCGGCGGTTTGGCAACTTTTTCCGCCGCCTTCAGCCTGCCTTATTATTTGAAAAACCTATTGTGGTTCGCCTTTCCCGCCTGGCCGCTGGCGTTGTGGACTTTCAGCCGCCGCCGTTTTTTAAGCGAAAGCTGGGGCGGGCCGACGGTGTTGTGGTTGGCGGTGGTGGGGTTGCTGTTGGCCGCCGCGCCGCAAACCCATGCCGACAATCTGATTCTGCTGCTGCCGCCGCTGGCCGTGCTCGGCGCGTGCCGTCTCGACAGCCTGCGGCGCGGCGCGGCGGCGTTTTTCAACTGGTTCGGCATTATGATTTTCGGCCTGTTGGCGGTGTTCCTTTGGATTGGTTTTTCGGCGATGAATTTCGGCTGGCCGGCCAAACTGGCCGAACGGTCGGCTTATTTCAGCCCGTATTACACGCCCGAGTTTGATGTCATGCCGATGTTGATCGCCCTGTTGTTCACGCCGTTGTGGCTGTGGGCGGTTACGCGCAAAAATGTGAAGGGGCGGCAGGCGGTAACCAATTGGGCGGCAGGCATGACGCTGGTGTGGGCTTTGCTGATGACGCTGTTTCTGCCTTGGCTGGATGCGGCCAAAAGCTACCGCCCGGTGGTGGCGCGTATGGAAGCCGCCGCGCCTGCCGAATTGCGCGAACGCCGTGCCTGCTTCAGCATAGACGAAACGGCCGTCCTTGCCCGCGTGTCGTGGCGCGAATACGGCAACCTGCCCTTCGAGGTCGGTGAATCGGCTTGCGGCTACCGGCTGATACAGGCCGATGCCGATGCGGCCGTGCCCGCAGGCTGGCGCGAGGTTTGGCAGGGCGGCAGGCCGCGCAATAAAAACGAACGTTTCCTTTTGCTGCAACGTTTGTGAAGCGGACAAATAGATTGAATGGGCAGAAAGAGGCCGTCTGAAAACTGTTTTTCAGACGG